>DMQW01000188.1:7366-12498 GCA_003455565.1 Limisphaerales bacterium | reverse complement strand
TCCTTCGGCTGACCTCCGTCGTCTGTGGTCAGTAGTCAGTAGTCCGTCGTCCGCTGTCTGTCCTCCGTTGTCTGTCCTCCGTTTCCGCCGTGCGCCACGCGCTTGCGCGGCCTGTGTGCTTATTGTAGAGTATGGCCATGAGCTATAAAACGGTTGAAGTGGATCTGCAAGACGGGCGGGTGACGCCGCTGGGCCAGGATACCCTGCCGGCCCGGGCACACGCTTTATTGACCTTTTTGCCGGCGAATGGCCAGGCTCCGCACCCGGCGCCAGCCGGCCCGGTTCGGGGTCTGCGGCGGTTCCTTTCCGGGCCGGATTTTCCGCTCACGCCGGAGCAGTTCCGGGCCAGCATGACAGCGGACTTTTTTGAGCAATGAATTTGGATGATGTTCCCGCCGGCGCGCGGATTCTCATTGACGCCAACATTCTCATCTACGCCCGGCGCGGCATGTCGGCCCAATGCTGCCGGCTGCTGGCCCGCTGCGCGGAGGGTGAAGTCATCGGCGTGTTGACGACCATTGCGCTGGCTGAATTTTGTCATCGGCGCATGATGCAGGAAGCGCAAAGCCGTGGTTGGTCGGCGTCCAATCCGGCCAAAGCGCTGGCGCAAAATCCGCCGATCGTCCGGCAGTTGACCGCCTACAAATTGGAAATGGAAGATTTGCTGGCCGGAGACATGGCCGTGGAGATTTGTGACGGCAACGACTTTTTGACCGCGCTCGGACTGCAACAGACGCACGGCCTTTTGACCAACGATTCTTTGCAACTGGCCATCGGTATTCGGCAGGACATCAAACTATTGGCGACGGCTGATCCGCAATTTGCAGACATTCCCGGCTTTACGTTGTTCCGTCCGGATGACGTCCGGTGAATGGCGCTGGCCGAATCATTTTTCCCGCTCTGCGCCATGCGCTTTGGTGACGCAGCGGCTTTCCGATCTGGGTTTCAAGTTTCGTTTTAACTTTCGGACTTCGTTGCAAGATTGGGCAACCAAAACGCCGGAAGACTTCTCTTAAATGCTGAAACCTGCCCGGTGAAGTAATTGGGGGGCACTTCACGGGCCAAGGAAATACTGAAAACTGAAACGCTGCCCGGTGAAGTAGCCCAGTGAAGTAATAAACCGGAGACTTCACGGGCCAAGGCCCGGTGAAGTAAGCCTGCTGGAATACGGAACAGATTCCACAGGCCAGGCAGACTTCACGGGTCAAGGAAATGCTGAAAATTGAAATGTTGAAATTTGAAATCAGAAATTGAGCAGAGCCTCGTTACCTCGGCTGCTACGCGGCTTTGAACGAACTTCGCGTAATTCGCGTAATTCAAGTCCCCTGACTGCCGTTTCAAGATTAAACTTCCTTGATAAAATACTAATTTTAGGTATTTTGCAGACATGATTGTCACCGCCACCCAGATGGCCACCGACAGCAACGGGGTCATTGATCGCGTGGTTGAACGCCACGAAAAGGCCGACATCCGCCGCCATGGAAAAATCAAGGTGGAACTGCGACGCAAAGCCGGGGTATCCAAGTCTGAACTTTTGGAGATTTTGGAGTCGGTGCGTTTTTCCACCAAGGAGCAGGCCGATTTAACCGCTGCCATGAAGCAGGCAAACCAGGTTTTTGGATATGCCGGTGGCCATTGACACCAGCGTCCTGATCCACGCGGAAAAAGCCGGCGACTTTGAACACCTGCTGCCGGATAACGAGGGAATTTTTTACATTCCCGTCCATGCGGCGGCGGAGTTTTTGGTGGGCGCACACCTCCCCAAGTCGGCGCCTTTGCGGGAACGCGCCCGGAGCCTCTACGAGAACAAATTCAAACTGCTGGTGGATTTGTTTGATGAAGAAGACGCCGCGCAACTGGCCTTGTTGATTTCAGAATTGCGCAAAGCCGGGCAGACAATGGGATTCTTTGACGCCGCCATTGCCGCCACGGTCATGGCGCGGGGAGATTCTCTGCTTTGTCTGGACGGGGATTTTGACCGGTTGCAAGGGAAAATCAATTTGTTGAAGCCTTAAGCATGGTTCAAACTTTTTCGCTGTAGCGGCGCTCTATGAGCGCCGTTTTCGGCGGTCACAGACCGCCGCTACAGTCAAATTGAGTCACTACCCCGGCGCTTTGGTTAACATAAAAAAACGTTGCCAACCGGTCGGAAGAATCGTTTAATCAGGCGTCAGGAAGATCGGCAATCCTCACCAATATGAAATGGGCGCTGAAAATGCCGTCGGTTCTGCGTTTCGTTCGCAGTGAGAAATGGCTGGTAAAAGCCATGCTCCTGGTGGGGGTGATTGGCGTGGCCCTGGCGATTTTCCTTTCCGTCCGCTCGTCCCCCGCATTGACGACGGTCTGGTGGTTGCCGCATTTTGTTTCCCATTGGGCGGACCGTCACGGGGTGTTTCGCAATTTCCCTGCTTATGCAATCTTGGCCGTGCCGTTTCTCATGATTACTCCGGGTATCCTCCAGCGCGCCTGTGTAATTGCGTCTCTGGCCGTGGTCGCCGCATTGTTGGAAGTCATTCAGTTGTGGATTCCCACGCGCTTTGCGGACCTGGGAGATATTTTTTGGAGTTGGGCGGGCTTGCTGGCGGCGTGGGGATTGTTCGAGGCTGTTCTGAAATTCAAGCCGGATGCGGAAAGGCACACCGGCGCGCAAGACAGTCGCCGGAAATTGAGCGTCGCCACACTTTTCATGAATGGAAAATCCACAGTTTTGAATTCAACCGGAAAGAAAACCTGCCCGCCTCCCGCCGCGCCCGCCGCGAAAAAATTCCGCTGGCAGCCGAGCGCCGAGTTTGTTCTGACGATGGCGTGGTTGGGCGATGCCCTGGTGATTTTCGCCGCGTTATGTCTCGGTTTTTGGGTGCGGTTCAATTCCGGTTTGATTCCGTTCACCGTGGATGTCAAGACGGTGCCGGCGCTTTTTGATTACTTCAAGCTGCTGGTGATGGGAACGGTTTTTCTGCTGGTAACGTTGGGTTATCTGCGGCTTTACCGCCAGCACTGTTTCATGCGTTATCTGCGCACCGCGCGGGTGGTCGTTCAGGGCACGGTCTTCTGGCTGTTTGCCTATCTGGCCGTGAGTTTGATTCTCAAGTTCGATCCATCTATTTCTCGTTTGTTCATGGGGAGTTCCTTCGTCTGCGTGCTGGGTGCCATGCTGGTCTGGCGGCTGATTTTTTTTAAAATAGCGCGCTGGGAAATTTTTGCGGTCAATTTGCGGCAGCGGGTTTTGTTCATCGGCTGGGGCAAGGAAGCCGAACAACTGGAAATGGAAATCCGCAACGACCATAACCATCCTTACGAAATCATCGGCTGTCTCCCGTCGCCGCAAGGCCGGCTGCATCGTCAACCGCCGCCGGGGATTCCGGTTTTGGGCGATTACCACCATCTGCCCACGCTGCTGGAACAACGCCGCGCGGACATCGTCATCCTGGCGGACCTGCATTTGGGCATGGGCGAGATTATCGGGCTGGTGAATCTGTGTGAAATGGAATTTGCGCAGTTTAAAGTCATTCCTTCTTACTTTCAAATCCTGGCTTCCGGCCTGCGGTTGGAAACGATCAGCGGGATTCCCGTTCTGGGCGTGGGCGAACTGCCGTTGAACCACATTTTAAGCCGCCTGTTCAAACGGGTCATTGACATCATCGGCGCGACGGTCGGGTTGATTATTTCCATTCCGCTGATTGCCCTGTTTGGAATACTGGTCTATCGGGAATCGCCCGGCCGGATATTCTACCGGCAGGAACGCACGGGCAGAAACGGGCGTAACTTCCAGATGCTCAAGATTCGCAGCATGGGGATGGATGCCGAGGAAGCGGGCGCGCAGTGGGCCAAGGAAAACGATCCGCGCCGGCTGCAAGTCGGCGCGTTCATGCGCAAATGGAACATTGATGAAGTCCCGCAGTTCTGGAACGTTTTGAAAGGCGACATGAGCCTGGTCGGCCCGCGCCCGGAGCGGCCGGAATTGATTGCGCATTTCAAGCATCAGATTCCGCATTATCATGCGCGCCACACCTGTCTGCCGGGCATGACCGGCTGGGCGCAAGTCCACGGCTGGCGCGGCAACACCAGTCTGGAGGAGCGCATTCACTACGATATTTGGTATGTCGAAAACTGGAGTCCCGGTCTGGATTTCCGCATCATGATGATGACCTTCCTCCGGCAAAAGAACGCCTACTGAAGCGTAGTGGGACAGAGCGCGTCACTCCGTCCGCGCCGCTGCGGTGCAAGGTATTTGGTGTGTTTCGTGGTTATCAAATCCGACCTCTGATGTCTGGTCTCCGATTTCAGCGTTTCAGGTTTCAGCATATCAGCGTTTGGTTTTAAGTTTCTGCTCTCCTGATTTCTGATTTAACAAGGCAACTCTCTGTTTGACACAGGCTGTGTTCTGTGTTTTACATAATACATGAAAACCATCGCGGTTTCGGAAAAGGCTTACACGCGGCTGGCTTCGTGGAAAACCGATCGGGGTGATACGTTTTCAGCGGTGATTGAGCGGTTGATTCCGCCCAAAGGCACGCTGGGAGCGGCTTTGGCGGCGGCGGAATCGCTGCCGGATTTGCCGGCGCTTGAAATTGAATCCTTGGAAAATGCGGTGGCTGCCACGCGGCAAAAAATCCACCCCGCATGGAAGTAATCGCGGACACGACGGTGCTGATTGACTTGTGGCGGTATCGCAAAACCCCGCGCCGGCTGGCCGATCTGATCGGCCAAGTGGGCGAGTCGGCGATATTGGTGCCGTGGATCACCCAGGCGGAATTCTCGCGCGGGGCCTTGTTCAAGGATGTGTCATTGGAGGCGCTGGCTGAATTTTACGCGAGTTTCCATTTGTTGCCGCTGGATCAGGCCACGATGGATACCTACTGCCGCTTGTGGGTGGTCATGGCGCGGGCGGGTCGCGCGCCGGATTACCCGGATTTGTGGATTGCGGCCTGCGCGGTGGCAAGAAAAAGCCCTGTCCTGACACGCAACCTGAAACATTTTTGCGAGGTGCCGGAACTGGATGTGATTGATTACGAAATCGTTTAAGGGCAATGATTTTCCACTTTCCCCGCCCCGTGGAGTGCGCTTGGCCCGTGAAGTCCCCTTGGCCTGTGGAATCTGTTCCTTATTCCAGCAGGCTGCCCTTACTTCAC
>DMQW01000188.1:0-7050 GCA_003455565.1 Limisphaerales bacterium | reverse complement strand
GTCAGTTTTACCGGATCAGCGACGGGCTGACGGAAGGGCTGATCTATTTTGCCATTCTGTTTGGCCCGTGGGCCTTTGGCACCACGCAGCCGTGGTCAATCCAGGTCATGAACGGCGTTGGCTGGGCGTTGGGATTGCTTTGGCTGATCAAACTGGGACTGCGATGCACCAAGCGGAATGCGCCCGGTGCCGTGCGCCCTGCGCCAGGCGTTCGGCGCGAACGCCGGTTCACCTGGCTGCTGGCGGCGGGGACGTTGTTTATCCTGCTATATTGCCTGATCAGCGCTTGGAACGCGCGCGCGATTTATCATCCCGACCAATGGAGCTTTGAATATCGTAACGCCATTCTTTGGCTGCCGCACAGTTATGATCAGGCGAGCAGTTGGGCGGCATTTTGGAAATATCTGGCCTTGGCCGGTCTGTTTTGGGCGTTGCGCGACTGGCTGCTGACTATGTCGCCGAAAGAAGCGGCTGACCTCGAGGCCAAAACTTTTTCCAATCACGGAAGTTCCGCCAGACTGCCCGTTCGCTTGCGCCGCCTGTTCTGGATTTTGACCATCAACGGAACGGTGCTGGCCTGCCTGGGGCTGATTCAACGCGTGGAAGGCGGCAACAAATTGCTCTGGCTGATCGTGCCGCGTTACGATCAGGATCCAACCAGTCAATTTGGTCCTTTTGCCTACCGCGCCAATGCCGCGCAGTATTTCAATTTGCTCTGGCCGGCGGTGCTGGGATTTTGGTGGGCCAGTGTGCGTTCGCTGCGACGGCGCCAAGCGGCGGAAAATTCCGCGCGCCACAGCCGGGTGGCCGTCCTGTTGCCGTGCGTTTTCATCATGGCCATCTGTCCGCTGGTTTCCTCCAGTCGCGGCGGGGCCATCGTGCTGGCGGGCAATCTGATCATGGCCGGGGGAATTTTATTGATGGCGCAATGGCGGAGTCATTGGACGACGAAGGCTTTGACGCTCCTTTTGCTGGCCGGCGTGGTCGGGGGCGGAGCGTTATTGGGCTGGAAAACGCTGGCGCCAAGAATGGAAATGATTCAGGAAGGCTACCAAGGGCGCGAAGGACTTTACCTTGCCGGCCGTTACATGGCGCAGGACAATGCCTGGTTCGGAACCGGGCCGGAGACTTTTTCGACGATGTATCAACTGTATCGCCGCTCCGGGACCGACGAATGGCTGGCCTATCTGCACAACGACTGGCTGGAAACCCGCATTACCTTCGGGTGGCTGGGCGCGACGCCCATTTTTTTAACGCTGCTGCTGGTTCTGTCCCGTTGGTTTTGGGGCGGCGGCATTTATGGGAACAAATATTTTGTCATGTTGTTATGGGTTTCCTTGGGCGGCTGCCTGGTGCACGCCTGCTTCGATTTCCCCTTGCAAATTCATTCGGTCTTAACCTTGTTTCTGGTGCTGTGCGCAGTGCTGAGTTGTCTCTCGCGGCGCTTGACGGCGTCATAGCATGACGCTGGGAAAAGCAGATGAAAACCAAAGCAGAAATTGAGAAAGCAGAAACTGGCAAACCGGGTCGGAATTTCTGCTTTCCAAATTTCTGCTTTCTGCTTTTCCAACCAGCCACCGCGCAACGCCGTAAAACCGGAGCGCCGCTGACCGCATTGACGATAATTTTTGACTTGTCAAAATTTGGCCCGCTGTCATACTTTTTGACTTAAATGTATTACCGTTTTTCACGCCCCGGTTTTGCCGGCCTGAGGTTGTCAATGTGTCTGCTGTCCATTTTCGTCTCTGGATTTTGCGCCGGCACAAACAGCCAGGAGATTTCCGCGCCGGCCATGCCGTCGGCCACTGCGGCCGGGACCAACCATCCAGTGCCACCGGTTTTGACCCAGTCGGGGGACGTCAACGGGGCCGATTCCGCGGGGGTTTTGCGACCCAACGACGAGATTTTAATGACGGTCTATCAGGAGGACGATTTGAAATCCAAGACGATCATTGACGTGGATGGCATGGTGATGCTGCCGCTGTTGGGGCAGGTGAAAATCGGCGGTATGACTTTAGGACAGGCCACCGCCCAGATTCAGCAGCTTTACAACCGGGATTATCTGGTCAATCCGCAGGTCAATTTGATCGTGGAAAAATTTGCCGCGCGCCGGTTCGCCGTGCTGGGCCAGGTGCAAAAGCCGGGCAGTTTTGATTTTCCGCAAAATGAACCGGTGAACTTGTTGGAGGCCATCGCGATTTCAGGCGGCTACACCCGGCTGGGAGCACCGGCCAAAGTGAGTGTGCGCCGCGTCGAAAACGGGTCGCCCAAAATTTACCGTCTGGATGCCGACGCCATCGCCAAAGACCAGAAGAAAAAACCGTTTGAAATTTTGCCGAACGACATCATCACCGTTGGCGAAAGAACTTTTTAGAAATCCGCTTCCGTTTTGTAACCGCTATGCCCAACCCCGATCCGCTTGATTTGCCCCCGTCGCTGGAAACTTCCGCCCCCGGTTCCATATCGGATTTGCACGGTGTCATCCGGCTGCTGCTGGATAAAAGCTGGCTGATTGTTTCATGCCTTGTGCTGGCGTTGCTGGCCGCCGCCGTTTATGTGGAACGGGCGCCGCGCGTCTATGCCGCGACCACCACGGTGCAAGTGGAACAAGCGGATGCAAAAGTCGTCAAAGTCGAGCAGGTGGTGTCTGAAGACATGCGCAGCCAGGAAACCCTCAACACCGTGGCTCAAAAATTGAGCAACCTCGCTTTATTGACCCAGGTGCTGGAGGAAAATCATTTGCTGCCGCCCGAAGGAACCGTCGTGACGAATGGTTCCAAAACGGTGACGCGCGAGAATATCATTTCGCAATTTGAGAAAAACGTCAAAACCTCGTTGCGCCGCAACACGCGCCTGATTGACATTACCGTGCGAAACACCGACCCCGGGCTGGCCGCGCGGCTGGCCAATTCGCTGGTGAAAAATTATCTGGGACAGGACGCGCTCGTGCAATCAAGCGTCAACGAAGAGGCCGGCGTGTTTCTCCGGCGGGAAGCCGACCGGCTGAAAAAAAAGTTGGAGGCTTCCGACCAGGCCTTGCAGGATTATCGAAAACAAGTTGGCTCGGTTTCTCTGGAGCAAAGCCAGGACGTCATTACGCCGCAGCTTCAGGATTTGAACGAGCGGCTCACGCAAAGCAAGGCCAGCCTGGTTCAAGCTCAAGGAGCCTATCAGGACTCGCTGAAAATGAGCACCAATACCGAAGACCTGCTGGCGTATCCCCAGATTGCCATCGAACCGGACATGGTGCAAATTTCCACCGACCTGGCGCGGCTTGAAAACGACTTTGCCGTCATCCGCCAGCGGTATCGCGAAGCGCATCCCAAATACATTTTGGCCGCGTCATCGCTGGCCGGCCTCAAAGGGCAGCTGGCCGCCAACGCGCTCAAGGCGCGGGCCCGCATCCAGGAAAGCCTGCGCATCGCTTATCAGAATGTCCTGACCGCCAAGCAAGGTTTGGAAACGCAGATGCACGAAGTGGAAACCAATGCCATGAAACTGAGCGACAGCGCGGTCCGCTTCAATGTGCTCACCCGCGAACTGCGGTCGGACCAGGCCTTGTTTGATTCCGTCATCGGCCGGCTCGGTGAAACCTCGGTCGCCGGCCAGATCACGGCGGAAAGAATCCGGGTCATCCAACCGGCTTTGGTTCCCGAACTGCCGGCTTCGCCAAAAATCAAACTCATTTTTGCGCTGGCGCTTTTCGGCGGCCTGGCCGTTGGTTTGGGCATCAGTTTTGTGCTTAATTCCATGGACACTTCTTTCCGCACGGTGGATGAAGTCGAGCATTATCTGGCGCTGCCGGTTTTGGGCGCGATCCCCAAGCTGCCAAAAACCGAAGGCAAGGGCAACGACCTGGCCGCCGCCCAAGATTCCAATTCCCCCAATGCGGAAGTCTTTCGCACCTTGCGGGCAACTCTTTCCATGCTGGGACGGGAAAACGACCGGAAAACGTATCTTTTTACCAGCTCGCTGCCGGGGGAAGGCAAAACCTTTACTTCCGTCAATTATGCCGTCAGCCTCGCGCAACAGGGACTGCGCACCCTGTTGGTGGATATTGATTTGCGCCGGCCCATGATCGAGAAATTTTTCCTCGGGAAAACCAGCCGCCTGCCCGGCGTCACGGATTATTTTTTGGGCCGTAAGAAATTTGACGAGCTTTGCCAGCCACACCAGGACGTTCCCAAATTATCCTGGATGGCCGCCGGCAGTTCCGTGCCCAACCCGTCGGAATTGCTCATGTCGGCGGATTTTCAAAAATTGCTCAGCGAAGGGCTGGCTCATTACGACCGCATCGTCATTGACACCGCGCCGATCCTGCCGGTGAGCGACACGCTGCTGCTGGCCGGCAAAGTGCAGACGGTGGTGCTGGTGGTGCAGGCCTGCAAAACGTCGCGCAAGGCCGTGGAACGCAGCGTCCAACTGCTGAAAAATGCCAGCGCCCCCACCGGTGGCGTGGTGTTGAACCTTTTGCCCAAACGCCGCCTCAGCGGCTACTATTATTCCTATCACCACGGTTACGGGTATGGAAATTACGGCGAAAAAGCGGCGGATAAAACTTCCGATGATACCCGGGGAAACCTTGCGTCGGAAGCCCGTCCCGAAAATCTTTTGTAAGAAACATTGGCTGGCCAGGTGCCAGCAGTGTTTGGGCCGGGAAAGTGGCCGGGGTCGCTGGCTGAAAAGCCGTTGTGGTTTTATTTTGTTTAAAACCTGCCCCCGGCTGCCTGAAACTTTTCCAACGCCCCGGAGAAGCAGCCAACGCACAACCCGCCAGTCCCGCAAACCGAGGCGCACAAGTGCTTCATTTTCGGGATAATTCAGGCTAAAATACCGTCTTCCTTGGATTTCGAACTGCTATATGTCTGAAATCATTCAACCGCCGGGCGCGTCAGTGGCCAATCCCTCCCGGATCAAGTCGTTGACGGGTTCATGGTTTGCGCTGCGGGCGGCGGATGTCCAGGCGTATCGCGTTTGTGATGATTTGAGCGGGGTGCTTATTTTCCCGATGATCGTTTTCAGTCCGTGGGCCTTGGGCACGACTCAACCATGGTCGGTCTGGATGATGAACTACGCGGGCTATGCGCTCGGCCTGCTGCTGCTGGCGAAACTATTCATTCGCGAAGTGAAGGAGTATCCCGCGCTGCGCTGGGAAAATTTTTCCGCGCGTTCTGGCACCCGCTTGCGCCACCGCCATCCGCTGGCGCGTTTTTTGACTCGTGCTTTGGCCGGGCTGACGCTGGCAGTTCTGGCGTATTGCGTGGCCAGCGCTTTGAATGCCGGCGCCACCTACAATTCCGAAACCCGGCTGTTTGAATACCGCCATTACGTCGGCTGGCTGCCGCATAGTTTCGACCGCCATCGCACTTGGTTCACCTTTTGGACGTATCTCGGACTGGCCGGTTCGTTCTGGGCGATTCGCGATTGGCTGTCGGGCATGACTTCGGCCGAGGAACGCGCCGCTCACGTCAGAACCGAAAATGATTCCGGCAAACCGGCGCGGCCGTGGCCGTCCCGGTTGCGCTGGCTGCTGTGGCTGGTTTGTGCCAATGGCGCGCTGCTCGGCGTGGAGGCGATTGTTCAACGCGCGTCCGGTTCCAGCAAACTTTTGTTCCTGGTTCAACCGCTGGTGAATCCCGAAGGCGAATCGCAGTTCGGCGCGTATGCGTATCGTTCCAACGCCGCGCAATACTTCAATCTGCTGTGGCCGTTGTGCCTCGGCTTTTGGTGGACGCTGCAACACGCCGGCGGTCAGCGCTTCAAAGTCCATCATCTGCTGCTGTTGTGCGCGGCGATCATGGCCGCTTGCCCGGTCATTTCCACCAGCCGGGGCGGGGCTTTGGTGGCGGGGGGCATTTTAATCCTGGCCGTGATTTTCCTGCCGCTGACAAATTTTTTCGCGGCCGCCGGGCGGGTGAAGGAACGTCCGACGCGCTGGGGCACCGCAGTGATGCTGGGGCTTTTTTTCGCCGTGACTGTGACGCTGGGCTGGTATTTCGGCTGGGATTCGCTGGCACCGCGCCTGGATCAAATTCAGGCCGGCTATCAAAATCGGGAGGAGATGTATGACGCGGCGCGGCCCATGGCGGCGGATTATCCGGTGTTCGGCACCGGGCCGGGAACTTTTGCGACGGTTTTCCAATTATACCGTTTCTCCAATGCAACCTACTGGCCGGAGCAGTTGCATAACGACTGGCTCGAAACGCAAATCACTTTCGGCTGGCTGGGCCTGTTGCTGTTGCTGGCGGCGCTGGCGTGCGTGGCGTTACGCTGGTTTGCGCCGGGTGGAATTCGCGGAGGCAGGCGGTTGGTGATGCTGGCGTGGTTGGGATTGGTGGGCTGTCTGGTTCACGCGCTGTTTGATTTTCCGTTTCAAATCCACTCCATCCTTTTCCTCTTTCTGGTGATCTGTGCCATCCTTTTTAGCCTGGGCCGAAAATCCGGCGTTTCCCGGCGATGAAGTTGCCCCGCCCGGTTTCACAAAATGGCCGCGCGTTCGTTTCCCTCTTTAATGATCGAATCCGCCGCCAGTTCGATCATCGTCTGCTGTCCCAAAAATTCCATCAAGACCGCGACGCGCTCACGGCTGGGCATGACGCGCAAAACGACGGCGTGCAGTCCGCGCAAAGTGCCGGCGGCGACTTGCACGGGGTCACCCGGGGCAAATTTCATGGGAATGATATTAAGTTCGGCGGAGCCGACCGCCCGGCGCAATTCTTCGATGACGCCTTCGTGAAGCGTGGGCCAGTGTTCGCCGAAGTGAACCACGCCGCGAATCCCGCAGGCGTGTTGCACCTGACGCAGGGACGTCTGCCAGTTGAAGCGGGCGAAAAGATAGCCGGGAAACAACGCCTCCGTGACCCAGGCCGTTCCCTGCCGCGTCGCGTGCCGGAAACGGATTCGCGGCAGGAAGACTTCGACTCCGCCCATTTTCCGCAGATGCGCCGCCGCAATGTGTTCGTGCTTGGGTTGCGACCAAAGACAAAACCAGTCGGTGGCTCCAGTCGCGGCCGGCGCGGGTGACGGATTTTCAGTCATGTTCGGGAGAAT
>DMQW01000358.1:2510-3032 GCA_003455565.1 Limisphaerales bacterium | reverse complement strand
CAGTCGCCGGATCGAGCGCGGTGCCTTTCACGAGCTTTTGCAAGGGCTGGCCGAAACGTCCGAGCTTTTTGGCAATGGACCACAGCGCCGGACGATTCGCCACGAAACCAAAAATTTGATACAGTGACCGCTCGATGAAGGCCGGTTTTTCTTTCGCGGCATTGCGGCGGTTGTGCAGCAGGTGATGGTGCAGATCAATTTTCACCGGGCACGCCTCGGTGCAGGCGCCGCAGAGCGACGACGCGTTGGAAAGATGTTTCCAATCCTGCAAGCCGCGCAGGTGCGGCGTGATGACCGAGCCGATGGGGCCGCTGTAAGTCGTGCCGTAAGTGTGGCCGCCGACGTTGCGAAAAATCGGGCAGACGTTCAGGCACGCGCCACAGCGGATGCAGTGCAGCGCGTCGCGTTGCTCGGCGTCGGCGAGCAGTTCCGTGCGATGATTGTCGAGCAGGATGACGTGAAATTCCTCCGGACCGTCGCTCTCGTCGGGCTGGCGCGGCCCGCCATACATCTGTCTCTTAT
>DMQW01000358.1:1813-2382 GCA_003455565.1 Limisphaerales bacterium | reverse complement strand
CCGGTCTCGGCGATGGCAAAATTCGCGCCGGTGAACCCGATGTCCGCCGTGAGATATTTTTTGCGGAGCGCGCGGCGGGCGACCATCGTGAGTTCTTCGGGATTGTCAGAAGGCGCATCGCCGAGTTCGCGCTGGAACAATTCCTTGATTTCGCCGCGCGTCAAGTGCATTGAGGGAAACACGATGTGATACGGCGTCTCGTGGCGCAGTTGCATGATGAATTCGCCGAGGTCGCTCTCGACGACTTCGAGGCCGGCTTTTTCGAGCGCGTCGTTCAGATGCACTTCCTCCGAAGTCATCGCTTTGGATTTGATGATGGAACGCGCATTTTTTTCGCGGACAATCTGCAAAATGATTTCGCTCGCCTGCGCGCCGGTGCTGGCCCAATGAACTTTCGTTCCGCGCGCTTCGAGCTTGGCGACGAATTGTTCGAGATATTTATCCAGATGGTTGACGGCTTCCCATTTCGTTTCCGCCGCCGCCTGCCGCGCCGATTCCCAGTTTTGAAACGCCGCTTTGCGCTTGTCGCGGACGATCTCGTAATTGGTCAGCGCCGTGCGGATGATTTT
>DMQW01000358.1:0-1725 GCA_003455565.1 Limisphaerales bacterium | reverse complement strand
GATGGACACGGATGAACACGGATAAAAAAAACTGACGCGAATTTCGCTAATTGACACGAATTAAAGACACGGCTTTTCCATTCGCGATAATTCGCGAAATTTGCGTCGTCCCATCCATGTTTATCCGTGTTCATCCGTGGTTAAAATCATTTTTGGTTCAACACTTCCGCGAGGTGGATGGTTTTCATCGGCTTGCCCTGACGCGACAGCAGGCCTTGCAAGTGCATGAGACAACTTGAATCATTTGAGACGATGTATTCCACGCCTGTCTCGATGGCGGACGCGCATTTCACATCGCCCATCGCGGTGGAAATCATCGGGAACTTCGCGGCGAATGTGCCGCCGAAGCCGCAACACGTCTCGGCCTCGGCCATCTCGACGAGTTGCAGATCGCGGACGTGAGCGAGCAACGTGCGCGGCGGTTGCTTGATACCAAGTTCGCGCAGGCCGTGGCAGCCGTCGTGAAAGGTGACCTTGTGCGGAAACTTTGCGCCAAGATCGGTGACGCCAAGTTTGGTGACGAGAAAATCGGAAAACTCCCAGGTGCGCGCGGCAATTTTTTGGGCAAGTTCCGCTTGCGGCGTGTTGGCGAACAGTTCGGGATAAAATTTTTTCACCATCGCGCCGCAGGAACCGGACCCGATGACGATGACCTCGGCGTCCGCGAGTTGTTCCAGAACTTTGGCGGCGACGGGGCGGGCTTCATCCCAATAACCGGAGTTGAACGGCGGCTGGCCGCAGCAGGAAATTTCCGGCGAGCAGACGACCGTGTGGCCGAGGCGTTCGAGGATTTGCACCATGCTGATGCCCGCGCGCGGAAACAGCGCGTCCACAAAACAGGGAATGAAAAGCGTGACGGTCATGCGTTGCGACTCAAATGCGAACGCGCACATTGTTCACACAGCGAAGCGAAGTGTCATTAAAATTTTTCTGCGCGGATGAACTGCTGGAGCCAGGGAAACACCGCTTGCAAAAAAGCTGAATTGATGAAATGATGAAATCATGATAAAAGTCATTAACATAAACGAGCGCGGCACGCTGACATTGCCGAAGGAATTGCGCCGTCGGCTTGGTGTCAACGGCAATCATCAGGTCGTTGCCGAGGAGACGGACGAGGGGATTTTGTTGCGCGCCGGCGTGACCTTTCCGGTCGAGGTTTATTCGGAAAAGCGGCTGGCAGAATTTGACCGGCACAACGAACAGGCATTGTCCCGCGTCCGCACCAAACGGAAATGAGAGTTTTTCTGGATGCCAACATCCTGTTTTCCGGCGCCCGACCCAACAGTCGGATGGGTGCATTTCTTGAAACCTTGTCCCGGCAGGCGGATTTGCTGACCAACGCCTATGCTTTTGAAGAGGCCCGGCGGAACCTGGAATTAAAGTTTCCCGACAGCTTGAAGGCTTTGGAAAAACTTGCCCGAAAATGCGAAATGATTTCGCAATTTTCCGTGGATTTGGAGGTTGAACTGCCGCATAAGGACCAACCGATTTTGGGCGGAGCGGTTGCCGAAAGAGCCACACACTTGCTTACCGGTGATGAACGCGACTTCGAGAAATTTTGGGGCAAGACAGTTCAAGGCGTAAAAATTGTTTCACCAAAAATGCTGGCGGAAGAAGTGCTTTGATTTTCCACCTGGGTATTTCTATTTTGGCGGCGGCGAGTTTTCATCCAGTTCCAGCCGCAGGTAATCGTAAATGATGCCGCTCGTCAGGCTGCCGGCGGGG
>DMQW01000392.1:3529-3702 GCA_003455565.1 Limisphaerales bacterium | reverse complement strand
AAGGCTTCGAGCGGAATGGAGCCGCCGCCGCAAAACGGGTCCACGACGAGCGGTCGCGTGCCGGGCGCACCGCCCAGCGCCTCATGCGCCGCCTGCGTGAGCGCACGGCTGGTGTCGAGGTATTCGCGGACGGTGGAGTTGTCCCAATTCGCGAAGTCGGCGATGAAGTCGAG
>DMQW01000392.1:0-3279 GCA_003455565.1 Limisphaerales bacterium | reverse complement strand
CCCTCTCCCCCAGGAGAGGGAGAACCATTTGCCGCGTCCTTCCGTTTCGGGGCGTTTGATTTGTCCGTGCGCTGGGAGTGATTCTCCCTCTCCCTTTCGGAAAGGGAGAGGGCCGGGGTGAGGGTTTGCGTGGCGACGAGGGCGCTCCAGCTTTTGAAATTCTCGGGCGAGCAATGGTCGTTCGCCAGCTTGGTGTCACCCGTCACCTTGTGCGCGAAGTCCAAAATGATTTTCGCCGCCGCATCCTGAAACGCCGGCGGACAATCCGGCTGCGCCGGGTCAGGCCACAGCGCCGCGCAAATCACCGCCCGGCACGCCGCCAACGGACGCCGCGCCCACCAAATGTGCAGCGTGGAAATGTGCCCATGCCGAATGGATTTCTCGCGCCGCGCGTGCGCGGAAATGCGCTTGATGGGCAGGTCAACTTCGATGAGGCGTTTGGGATAGGGCATTTTGAATTTCAATTCATTTCAAGCAGTAACTTGAATTCCTGTGCCGGGACTTTCATTTGACGACAGTAACTTGTCCGCTGGGTTTCCCAACGCCGGTCGGTCTTCCGGCGCGCGAGCAACTCAGCGTAAAGCGCGCGCGCCAATAGAAAAAATGCCGTTCCGACATTGAGCATGAGATTTGCATGATAGACAAACTCATCCGCATTGGCATTACATTTGCGCAAACAGTTTTGCAGGATTCGATGAATATCTGCGTGGTCTGCTTTGCGCCAAACGTCGAATGACTGCGAAAAATTCAATGGTTTACTATGGAGCCGATACGCAAAGCCCGGCCGGTAATTCGCACGATTGCGGATCATTGATGGCCAGTGGAAGTTATTGTAGCGCGTAAATAAGAACCGGGAACAAACAGTATCATAAAAGTTCGCCTCAGCAGCCGATTTGGTCAGCGATGGGTCGCGGTTGAGCTCGTCAATGCAGCCGAGAGCAGTTTTCCACGTTGATTCATGGATTTTATCAGTTTGACGGACTGCCAATTCGGCGCGGGTTACAGAAATCTGATTCGTTATTTGAAAATGAAATGCACCTTGGCCAGGTTTTTCCGTGCTCCCAGCAAGAGTCATGAGTCTTCTCAACTGCTCGGTCGTTAAGAACACAACTGGTTGTCCAACGAGACGGAGGAAAGCCGAGGCTGAAAAAAATCCAAAATAGTATGCCGTGACTATGCCCCAAGCGTTACTACGAATCCGTTCGTCGGAAGTCAGGCAAACCATTTCTTGCAAATGTTCAAAACAGTGGTTTAAGAGATTTTCGCATTCAGTCAGGACAACGCCACCATAATCAATTGGGCTGGCTTCGATAAGCACCTCTCTTCTGGTGCAGGAAGTGACCACAAATGTGCCGGTATTAAGCCAGTCGCCTAACGTGCCTTTATTCTGAAATGATGCCACCGCATTTTCCGGGATGGCGTCAAGCATCTGAACTCTAAGGCGTGAAAAGATTGCGCCTTGAGCAATCATACCATGTTAGGGTCAACAACAACTTGGCCAATAAGGAGCTCTTTGAGAATTGGAACAATGGTAGTTTTGCTAAGGCGCGCTCTGCCTCCGGCAGATACGCGTGATAAATCAATGTTGTTAAATGGTTGTAAAACTTTTATCAGTGAATCAAATTTGTAATTAGAGTATTTTTCGCGACTCAGGCGAAGCACTTCCTCCAACACGGCGCAAAATGATTCAAAATAGGCAGCTATTGGTATTAGTTTTGGATCAGCCAATGTTTGGTCAAGGGCACGAAGGTAGTTTTTGAACAGTTCAAGGCGCTTTTCACGGGACAGTTGTTCCATTACCTGAATTCGGAGTATGGGTTGCACAGCCTTGTTGAAACTTGGGCGTGCGATCCGGCCACGCGCAGATTGTGATGCGCTGGTAAGCCCGTAAAGTGGTGAATCAGTTTGCGTCCCAAGTGCATCAAACATTTCGCGGAGCTGGGTTTCTTCGGCGTTTTCGCGCTGCGCGAGTTGCTTGATATCGAGTAAAAGTGCTGCCGGAACACCACGCTGAGTGGTATTGATATCAATAAATAAAGCGACTTCCTCCTGTTTTCCTAAACCTTCGTAAATCGAAACAGGAATGCGATGATTTTTTTTGGTGAGGCCGTATCCATAAAGACGGTGTTGCCCATCAAGAACCAGAAATGATTTTGCGAAACGTTTGAATTTAAGAGTTTTCGACTTCCCGTCATACTGAATTTCAGCTTCAGATTGAGCTGAAAGAACCACATTTGTCGGTATAGACCCAAGCGATTCATCCAAATATCTAGCGATGTCTTTGGCCCGGGTTATATCCAGAACTCTTTGAAATCCCTTGACCGGATCTTCACTTCGGTCGGCGACGTAACAGTATGGGAAAATATCCGCTTTGGGGATGGTTACAAAATAGAATTTCTGACCATTTTGTTCCATACGGAGAGCCGGATACGATGCGGTAGTCCCTTCATCTTTAATCGACTCTACTAACTGGCTTGGTTGAGTGCGTTTCGGTTTCAGTTTCATATAGGCATTTGCTATTGGGTTTTAAGAACATTCGGCGATCATTTATGTCCGGTAAGGCGTTGAATCTTCCTTCAATTCCACCGGATGCTTCACGGAATCCTGTTTCAACCGGTAGTGTTCCACCTTGACGATGGGCTGCCAGTCCAGTGTCGAGGGGTCGTTCAAAATGTTCAGCGACGGAACCGGACTGGCGCAGTGGAACACGACGTAGAGCCAGTAATCTTTGCGCAGGCGGCGGGCGGTGTTGTATTCGTTGGTGGACAACGCAATGTCGCCGGTATGCGAGCGGCCTTTGACTTCGATGAACCGCACGTCAATGGCAGTCTTCGGGTCTTCGGGATGCAATTTACGCGAGATTAGATCGAATCCGCGATTGTCTGCTTCCACGCTTTCACAGACGCGGCCCTGGGCGGTTTCATGGGCGATGACGTGTTGCACGGCGATGCGCTCAATTTCAGGATCAGTGACCATCTCACGGATTTGCGGCGAGTTGCGTTCCGGGTGCGGCAATACCCACGCCCGTCCGACGTGCTGGATTTCGCCAATCATGCACTCGGCTTCGCGGCGCAATTCCGCCGTGCGTTGCTCCAGCCGGCCATTGAGTTCGTCGAGCTTGTCCTCAACTTTCTTCATGTTGGCAGCCATCAAGGTTTCGTCGCCGAATTGTCCCGACTCATGAATTTCCGCCATGCGGAGATTCTGGCGGTGAATCAATTCGTTGAGGCTGATTTTAAGATGTTTTTCAATGGTCGCCGTTTCGCGCGCCCGTTGTGC
>DMQW01000060.1 GCA_003455565.1 Limisphaerales bacterium | reverse complement strand
CAGGGCAAGAATTGTGCGTCAAACATAAGATCGAACAGGCGTTGGCTTATCGAAAAAAACTGAACAGCCGCCATCCACACAAAGGGAAATGGGTTGGCGCGGGGAAATGAGTTTTATACCAGCTTGCAGGCCGCGCCTGGACGCGGCTCGTCGCGTCGAAGCATGGCGCAGACGGAAATTGACGCGGATAATTTTCCGGCGCACACTCGCCCCGTTCTTAAAAACAAAACGACGATTATTATTTAACTAAAACAATTTTGCGCAGCTTCGGCTGCGGGCTGCATCGAAAACCGCGAATTTTCCAGCCCTTCCAGAAACCGACCGAGCGCGCCCCCATCGGGCGCGGCTTGGCGTGTCTTCTGGAAAGGCGCTTCGCGGTGCCTCGATGCAGGGCGCGTTGAGTTCGCGCCTTTTTGTTTGTGGAAATTGCGAGGCGAATCTGTTATGAAGAAACCCATGAAGTCCTTCCAAATCCTTTTCGGAGTCGTTGTGCTGCTATTGACGCAACCCGCCCCCGCCGCACCAACACGCCAAGAACTGATTGATTACGCTAAAACGACTTGGGAACTCACCGACCTCACGGATGATGTCATCAGCCAGACATTGGACACTTCATATTCGGGCATTCCCTACAAAGATTACGTTTCTTATTTCATCGTTGCACCAAGCGTTCTCAACCCACTGCTGTCCGGTGATTACAAGACTGCCGGAAACAATGCGGCTAATTTCGCCGCTGACCAGTCCATTTCCTTCCTGCTCGAAGAAGCGGGGTTGAGCGGTGTCTCCGCACCCGCGCGACTTGCGGCATGGCCAATCGAGCAAGGGCTGAATTCGTTCCAGAACGCTGTGAAAGAAGCGTCGTTCAAGAATCAGATACTTCTCTATTTCGCAGCGCGCAGCGCGGGCAACTCCTACGATGACGTCGTTGCGCTCCAAAATTTCGACCTCATGTCCGCCGACCGGGACATTCTCATCCGCTCGGACTTAATCACCAAAATCGACGGCTGGTTGGCTTACAGCACAAGCTACCTCGTCGGCTCAGTCCCCGGTTACACGCCTGCTCAATTCTATGATTACGCCGAACAGCAATGGCAGTCGTTTGTGGCGACAAAAAGTTACGCCGACGACGAAGCGATTATCAAAGACGCTTTCCGCGCCGCTGCTGCGCCGCAAAAGCCCGTTATCACCCAGCAACCGCAGGATACTGTGATTGCCTCCGGCCAGAATGCCACATTTACCGTGCAAGCCACTGGCGCGGGCACGTTGACTTATCAATGGTTTTTTAACGGTGCATGGTTGAGTCCAGCCGTTGGCTCAAGCCTCCAAGCCAGCGCGGCTGGTCAGTATCAGGTGATTGTCGGAAATGCCGCCGGCACGACACCGAGCCGTATCGCCACGCTCACCGTCAACGCAGGCGAACCTGTCGCCATCACCGCTCCGCCTGCGAGTGCGAACGTTTCGGGCAGCGTCACCGTTCGTGCCAGCGTGAGCGGCGCGACGAAAGTGGAATTCTACCTCGATGGCGTCCGTCAGTTCACCGATTCCTCGACGCCGTTTGCGTGGACTTGGAACACCGCGATTGCCGCGAACACTTCACACGCGCTCACGGCCAATGCTTACAACGGTGCAACTCTGCTCGGAACGAGTGCCGCCGTGAATGTCACGGTGAACAACGCCGCTCCTCCGGCTTGCTCAGACCCAAATGAACCAAACGACTCTTCCTCCACAGCCACGCCGCTTGCCTTCGGGGTCGCTGCAAACGGCTACGTTTGCACGGCCACCGATGTGGATTGGTTCAAAGTGGAAGTCGCGACGCCTGGCGTGCTCACCTTTGACCTGACCGTTCCTGCCGCGAACGATTACGATATTGAATTGTTCGGCCCAGACTACGCCTACATCAAAGGTTCGTATCGTGATACCGGCTTGGCGGAAAACATCACGCACGATGCCACCAGCACTGGCACATATTACGTTCGCGTTTATGGCTACCCGGCCGGCAACGGTTCGCACAACGCCGCCGTTCCCTACACCCTCACCGCCGGAGTCGTGTCCGGGCCGGTCACGATTCTCACGCCGCCGCAAAACCGCGCCGTGCCCGCCGGGGCGAGCGCCAGCTTTAGCGTGATCGCCTCCGGTGCCCCGCTGCTCGCCTATCAATGGCAGCGCGACAATGTGGATATTCCGGGCGCGACTGGCCCGACCTACATCACGCCCATTTTGGCACTGGGCGACCTCGGAGCGCAATTCCGGGTGCGCGTGACCAACGCCTTTGGCTTCGCTCTCAGCGCCCCGGCCACACTTACCGTGAACACGGCCAACGTGATTACATGGACGGGCGCTGTTTCGAGCGATTGGAATAATCGCACAAACTGGAATCCGATGTCTGTGCCGACTGGAAGCGACGTGGTGAACATCAATGCAGTTCTCAACATTCCGAGTAGCGCAGTTTTTGCGGTGCTAAATGTTTTGGGCGGTCGGCTTTATGGCACCTTCACGAACACCGGGACGATGACGTGGCTCTCCGGTGCGCTGAGTGGGCAGTTGACGGTGGCGGCGGGGGCGGTGCTGAACCTCAGCGGCAACAGCGACCGGGTGTTCGGTCCTGGTAGCGTGCTGAACAATGCGGGGACGGTGCGATGGACGGACAGCGGGCGGCTTTACGGCTACGATGGTTATTCGAGCGGCTGGGCCTACATCAACAATCTGGCTGGCGCGCTGTTCGACGTGCAGGGGAGCGGGGGCTTCGACGTGGGCAGCTACTACGGCATTCCGTTTGTTTTCACCAACGCGGGCACACTGCTGCGGACGGTGAGCACCAACACCAGCGCCTTCAACTACGTGAATTTTTACAACACCGGGCTGGTAGAGTCGCGGAGCGGCACGCTGAACTTCTCCTACAGTTTCAACAACAGCGGCGTTTGCCGCGTGCAGGCGGGCACCGTGACGGTTAACGGTGGCAGCAGTGGCGGGAGCTTCGATGTGGCCATTGGCGCGGTGCTGCAACTGGGGAATGGCAACTACACGTTCAGTCCAAGCGCAGTCTTTACCGGCGCGGGGCGAGTCAGCATTAATGGTAACCTGAGCGGCAGCGGACCTTTGAATGGTTCGAACCTGTTCTGGGAGGGCGGTCGGATGTATGGCACCTTCACTAACATTGGCACGTTGAATTGGCTCTCCGGCGCGCTGAGTGGACAGTTGACGGTGGCGGCGGGGGCGGTGCTGAATCTCAGCGGCAACAACGACCGGGAGTTCGGTCCTAACAGCGTGCTAAACAATGCGGGGACGGTGCGATGGACGGACAGCGGGCGGCTTTACGGCTACGATGGTTATTCGCCCGGCTTGGCCTATATCAACAATCTGGCTGGCGCGCTGTTCGACGTGCAGGGGAACGGGGGCTTCGACATAGGCAGTTACTACGGCATTCCGTTTGTCTTCACCAACGCGGGCATCTTGCGCAAAACGGGCGGCGCGGGCACGACCTCCTTCAGCGGCATCACCTTCAACAACACCGGCACGGTGGACATCCAGAGCGGGACGGTCAGCTTCAACAACGGGTTCACGCAGACTGCTGCTGGCACGTTGCAGATGGAAGTCGGCGGGCTGACGCCCGGCAGCGGGTTTGGCCGGCTCGTTGTTAACGGTCAGGCCACACTCGCGGGCGCGCTGAATGTAACGCTCATTAACAGCTTCACTCCCGGATTCGGCGATGCGTTTTCCGTCCTAAGCTACAACTCACGCATTGGAAACTTCGCAAGCATCAATCTTCCGGCGCTTCCAAACGCGCTGGCGCTGACAGCGCAATACAACTCGTCGAGCCTGACGTTGCTGACTGTCAACGGGGGCGGGAACAACCAAACAAATGCCTTTCAGATAACGCGTGCGAGTAACGGGCTGACGGAGCTTCGGTTCACCGGCGAACCCAATCACACCTACCGACTCCAAGCCTCAACGAACCTCGTGAATTGGCTGAACATCTCCACGAACACACCCGTCAACGGTTTGCTCCGCTTCGTTGACCCTGATGCAGCGAGCACAGACCACCGCTTTTACCGCGCGGTATCGCCGTGAACGACCGCTTGGATTCGTGTCCATCGGTGTTCGCCTGTGGTTAAGAATAATTCTCCATCCCCGCGCAGGAGCAGACCGGGTTGCGGTCGCCGAAGACGTTGTCCACGCGGCTGACGTGCGGCCAGAATTTGTAGTCGTGCAGGCTCTTGGCCGGGAACGCCGCCGCTTCGCGCGTGTAGGGACGATTCCAATTGTCGCTGGCGATCTGGTCCGCCGTGTGCGGGGCGTTCTTGAGTAGATTGTTTTTCGCATCAGATGAACCATTTTCCACGGCGGTCATTTCCGCGTGGATGGAAATCATCGCGTCGCAGAAACGGTCCAGTTCGTATTTCGATTCGCTTTCAGTCGGCTCGACCATGAGCGTGCCGGCGACGGGCCACGAGAGCGTCGGCGCGTGAAAACCATAATCCATCAGCCGCTTGGCCACGTCCTCGGCGGTGGTGGCGTGGAACGCGCGCAAATCCAGAATGCACTCGTGCGCGACGAGGCCGTTGCTGCGATAGAGCGTCGGGAAATATTTTTCCAGCCGCGCGGCGATGTAGTTCGCGTTGAGAATGGCGAACTTCGTCGCTTCGGTCAATCCGTCCGCGCCCATCATCGTGATATACATCCACGAAATCGTGAGGATGCTCGCGCTGCCCCACGGCGCGGCGCTGACCGGGCCAATGTGCTGCTTGGAATGATCCACTTCTTCCAGCCGCGACGTGAAAACCGGATGGCTCGGCAAAAAGTGAACGAGATGTTTCGCCACGCCAATCGGCCCGACGCCGGGACCGCCGCCGCCGTGCGGAATGCAAAACGTCTTGTGCAGATTTAAATGACAGACGTCCGCGCCAATGAAACCGGGGCTGGTGAGGCCGACCTGGGCATTCATGTTCGCGCCGTCCATGTAAACCTGCCCGCCGTTCGCGTGGATGATTTCTGAAATTTCGCGGATGGTTTCCTCGAACACGCCGTGCGTGGACGGATAGGTGATCATCAGGCACGCGAGATCGTTCTTGTGCGCCTCGGCTTTCGCGCGCAAGTCGGCGACGTCAATGTTACCGTTGGTGTCACACGCGACGGCGACGACTTTCATTCCCGCCATGACCGCGCTGGCGGGGTTGGTGCCGTGAGCGGAGGTCGGGATGAGACAAACGTTGCGATGCGCGTCGCCGCGTGATTCGTGATAGGCGCGGATGACGAGCATTCCAGTATATTCGCCCTGCGAACCGGCGTTGGGCTGCAACGAAATGCCCGCGAAGCCGGTGATTTCCGCGAGCCAGTCTTCGAGATTTTGAAAAAGAATCTGGTAGCCGCGCGCCTGCGCCAGCGGTGCAAACGGATGAATCTTCGCAAACTCCGGCCACGACACGGGAAACATTTCCGCCGCCGCGTTCAATTTCATCGTGCAAGAGCCGAGCGGAATCATTGAGGCCGTGAGCGAGAGGTCGCGCGATTCGAGCCGCTTGATGTAGCGGAGCATTTCGGTTTCGCTGTGGTAGCGGTTGAAGACGGAGTGCTGGAGAAATTGCGAATTGCGAATTGCGAATTGCGAATTGGCTGGCGCAAGTTCGGTCACGGTGAAACTAACAGCTTTGTCGCCGTTGAAGATTTGCCAGATTGCAGCGACGTCTTTTGCGCTGGTGGTTTCGTCGAGCGAGACGCCAATTGTCTTTTCGCCGATCACGCGGAAATTCATCCGGGGCGCTTCGGCGATTTTCAAAATCCCGGCGGCAGATGATTTCGCAACCTCGACGCGCAGCGTGTCGAAATAATTATGCGCGGAAACTTTGTGGCCGAGTTTCGTCAGGCCAGCGGCGAGAATTTGCGTCAACGCATGAACGCGCTGCGCAATCGCCTTCAAACCTTCCGGCCCGTGATAGCAGGCGTAGAGCGACGCCATATTCGCGAGCAATGCCTGCGCCGTGCAGATATTGCTGGTGGCCTTCTCGCGTCGGATGTGCTGCTCGCGCGTGCCGAGCGCGAGGCGCAACGCGGGTTTGCCGCGCGAATCTTTGGAGACGCCGACGATGCGTCCGGGCATCTGGCGTTTGAATTCATCGCGCGTGGCGAAGAACGCGGCGTGCGGGCCGCCGTAGCCGAGCGGCACGCCGAAGCGTTGCGCGCTGCCAATGGCGATGTCCGCGCCGAATTCGCCCGGCGGCTTGATAAGCGTAAGCGCGAGCAGATCCGTGGCGACGGTGAGCATCGCGCTGGCGGCGTGAACCTTTTCCGCGAAGCCGGAGTAATCGTGAATCGCGCCGAACGTGTCGGGATATTGCACGAGCGCGCCGAAAACTTTTTCGGTGAACGAAAAGTTTTCGTGGCTGCCGACGACAATTTCAATTCCAAGAGCTTTGGCCCGCGTTTGAATGACTTCGATGTTTTGCGGATGACAGGTTTCGGAGACGAAGAAAATGTTCCGTCCGTCTTTGAGCCGGTGCGACATCGTCATGGCTTCGGCGGCGGCGGTGGCTTCGTCGAGCATTGAGGCGTTGGCGATGGCGAGCGCGGTGAGTTCGCTCACCATCGTCTGGAAATTCAGGAGCGCTTCGAGACGGCCCTGGGAAATCTCGGCCTGATACGGCGTGTATTGCGTGAACCAGCCGGGATTTTCAAGGACGTTGCGCTGGATGACGGGCGGCGTGATCGTGTCGTAATAACCCTGGCCGATGAAGGAGCGGAAGACTTTATTCTCGGAGGCGATGCGTTTCAGTTCGCCGAGCGCATCGTGTTCGCTGCGCGCGGCGGGCAGGTTCAATTTTTTCGCGAGCCGGATTTTTTTCGGAACGGCGGCGTCAATGAGTTCGTCCAGATTCTTGTGGCCGAGCAGCGCGAGCATCTCGCTGGTTTCGGCGGCGTTTGGGCCGATGTGGCGGCGGACAAACTGGTCGGGGTGTTCCAGAGATTTTATCGTCAAAGACATTTGCCGAAAATAAAGTTTGCGCAGGCAAAAAGCGAGTGGGATTTAAAGCCTGGCAGACTGGTTGCTTCTTGGCTTCGTTCTTAATATAAAAATAATGTTGCGCTAATCAGATTAACGTGATTTCTAGGTAAGATGAAAAAGCTGGGGCAGCGTGTCCTTATTATAACCGCCATTATATTGGCTTTGGGTGGAGCTTTTTTGTTTTGGCAACACAATATACCTCGCAAAGCCGCCTTGCAGGCTATTTCCAAACTGGCTTCCAATTTGGCGAATCCACACGGTTTAGAGTTGTTGGATACCGTTTTGATCCCCGTCGCTGTCCAATCACGCACTCAAGCAGAGCAGCAGGAATTCATCACCAAAGCACTGGCCGATGAAATTTCTCC
>DMQW01000064.1 GCA_003455565.1 Limisphaerales bacterium | reverse complement strand
GTCACGCGCATCGCCGTGTTGAGCTACGCAAAAAAAGGTTTGTTCGGTGCCGTCATTCTCGGCCTTGGCCGCGCACTCGGCGAAACCATGGCCGTCACGATGGTCATCGGCAACACGCCGCAAATCGTCAAATCACTTTTCGCGCCGGGCTACACGCTGGCCAGCGTTATTGCCAACGAATTCAACGAAGCCACCGGCAGTTTATATCCCAGCGCGCTGTTTGAAATCGGCCTCGTGTTGCTGGGCGTAACGGTCTTGGTCAACGCGGTCGCGCAATTGCTTTTGAAAACCTTCGCCGGGCCGGGCGTCAAACCGCAACACTGACATGACCGCCCCCAATCATCACTGGCGCCGGTTCAAAAACGGCTTCATGCAGGCGCTCACCTGCGTGTGCGCGATTCTCGTCGTCGCGCCGCTGGTGCTCGTGTTTTATCATTTGATCAAGGAAGGTTTCAGTTCGATCAACTGGGCGTTCTTCACACAACTGCCAAAACCCGAGGGCGAAACTGGCGGCGGAATGGGCAATGCCATTGTCGGGACATTTATTCTGCTCGGTCAGGCCGCCGTCATCGGCGTGCCGGTCGGCGTGCTAGGCGGCGTCTTCCTTTCCGAATACGGCGGGACAAAATTGAACTGGGCAATTCGCTTCGCCGCCGACATTTTGAACGGCGTGCCGTCCATCACCTGGGGCATCGTCGTCTATGCGCTGATAGTCATGCCGATGCACGGATTTTCCGCGCTCGCCGGCGGCGCGGTGCTCGGCATGATGATGATTCCGCTCGTGATGCGGACGTCCGAGGAAGTTTTGCAGCTTGTGCCCGGCGGCTACCGCGAAGCCGCGCTCGCGCTCGGCATCGCCAAATGGAAAACCATCGTGCAAATCGTCGTCCGCACAGCGTTGAAGGGAATTGTCACCGGCGTTTTGCTCGCGCTGGCGCGCGTTGCGGGCGAAACCGCACCGTTGCTGTTCACCGCGCTCGGCAACGGTTTATGGGCGAACAAATTGACCGAACCCATCGCCTCGATGCCGCTGCAAATTTTCGCCTACGCGATCGGGCCTTACAACGACCAGCACCGGCAGGCGTGGGCGGGCGCGTTCGTGCTGCTCCTGCTCGTGCTCGCCATCAACGTCGGCGTGCGCTTCCTCACGCGCGACCGTTTCCAGAAGAAAACATGAATCCGACCATGACTTCCGAAGAAGAAAAAAACGCTGCTCCCGTGCGCCGCACCGCGCCGGTGTTTCCCACACAGGAAAATCCCGCGCCGGCGACCGGCGGAGTTCCCGCCTTGGCGGTGAAAAATCTTTCCGTGTATTTCGGAAAAAATCAGGTGCTCAAAAATATTTCCCTCAATGTCCAGTCCTGCGCCGTCACCGCCATCATCGGCCCCAGCGGCTGCGGCAAATCCACCTTCCTCCGCGCGCTGAACCGGATGCACGAACTCGTCCCCGAAGCGCGCATGACGGGCGACATCCGTTTGTTTGGCGATGACATCTACGAGCGCCACATCGAGCCGGTGATCGTCCGCCGCCGCGTCGGCATGGTGTTCCAGAAATCTAATCCGTTCCCGACCATGTCCATCGCCGAGAACGTCACCGTCGGCCTGCGCTTGAACGGTGTGCGCGACAAAAAAAATCTCGCCGAACGCACCGAGCAATCGCTGCGCATGGGCGCGTTGTGGGATGAAGTCAAAGACCGCCTGCACGCGCCCGCCATCAGTTTGTCCGGTGGCCAGCAGCAACGGCTCTGCATCGCGCGCGCGCTGGCCGTGCAGCCGGAAGTGCTGCTCATGGACGAACCGGCCTCCGCGCTCGACCCGCTCGCCACCTCGAAAATCGAGGACCTGATCCTGGAATTGAAAAAGGACTACACCATCGTCATCGTCACGCACAACATGCAGCAGGCCGCGCGCATCTCGGATTTCACCGCGTTCTTTTACCTGGGCGAACTGGTTGAATTCGACACCACCCGGAAAATTTTCACCAACCCGGCCAAAAAACAGACCGAAGATTATGTGACAGGCCGGTTCGGTTGAGTTAATTTTTCACGAAATCATTTATGGAAAATCATTTTGAAATGGGCTTGGACGCGCTGCGGCAGAAGATTCTGCTCATGGCGAGCCGCGCCGAGACCGCCGTCAACCAGGCCGTGCAGGCGCTCGTCCAGCGCGATTATGATCTCGCCGTGCGCGTGCGCGAGGACGACAACATCATTGACCAGTTCGAGGTCGAGATTGACGAAATGGCCATCGTGCTTTTGACCAAGGCACCGCTGGCGAGCAACCTCCGGCTCATCACCGTCGCCATGAAGGTTTCGCAGAACTTGGAACGCATCGGCGACGAGGCGACCAAGATCGCCAAGCGCGCCCGCGATCTCGCGCAGGAACCGCCCGTGAAAATCAACTTCGATGTCAACCGCATGGCCAGCCTGTCCCTCGGCATGGTCAAGGATGCCCTCGACTCGTTTGTGCAACGCGATTCCGCCGCCGCCCGCGCCATCGTTCCGCGCGACAAGGAAGTGGACGCGCTCAACAAGCAAATCCATCAGGCGCTTGCCCAATACATGATGGAAAATCCCGACACCATTGCCCGCTGCCTCCACTGGATTGTCGCCGTCAAAAGCCTCGAACGCATCGCCGACCACGCCAAGAACATTGCCGAGGAAGTGGTTTATCTCTGCGAAGCGCAGGACATCCGGCACACGTTGAAAAACTGACGGAGCGCGGGCTTCAGAGCC
>DMQW01000419.1:961-3286 GCA_003455565.1 Limisphaerales bacterium | reverse complement strand
TGGCAATGACTTGCGTGACCGAGAGATCTTTGATCTTGCCCGCACGGTTTTTGGATTCGAGCGCGAGGGTGATTTGCACATCGTGGCCGATCATTTTCGGGGTGAAGATGCAGTCTTTTCCGCCGCCAAGCTGCACGCAGGTTTCGTAGTGGTTGGTCAGCGCCAATTCGCCAAAGTCGTGCGAAACCACATTATTGGTCGTCGCGACGGCGGCGGACGAAGCTTTTGTCTGCGTTGCGGGGGTTGCGGATTTGTGGCAGCTTGCCGGCAGCAGGCTCGAAAATGAAATGGCGGCAACGGTGACAATATGTGTGATTCCCATGCCCGGATTTCAGCAGGAATCAGGCCGGGCCTGAAATACTGGAAAATCAGAAACAGCACCGCTGGCGAGTGTCCAAAAATTGAAAAGTCCGCCTTTAAATCAGTCGGTGCGCTCGAAGATCAGCAGATTATTGCCGTCCCGAACCGACATGCGGATTCCCTCGGTGGTGGCCGTCATGAATTTTTCCTGGTCGTTGAATTTGACGTGCAGCGTGTAACTCGTGCCGTCCAGACTCCAGTCGCCCTTCCAGTTTTGCAATTCTGTGGTGGGCGGCTGGCCCGGCTGGGTTTTGATGAGCGGCAGGTTCTTGAAGAAAACCTGGTGGTCGGCCGTCAACAACAGGCGGGTTTGCGCGTAGGCCTGCGTCATCATCGCGCGGGCGCTGCGCATTTCGCTGGCGGGAATTTTGGGATGCTCCTGGCGCAGCCACGCGATGGTGACACCCACGTTCAACTCCCATGCGCCGAGAATTTTCTCGCCGTCATATTTGGCCGACTTGCCGGTTTCCAGATAACCCGTGAGGTCGTCATAGTTCGTCTCGAAAATTCCCCAGACCAGTTTCGTCAGTTTCTTGTTTTTTAGAAAATCCTGGACCGACGGAGTCTTCAAAACTTCACCGAGCGTCGCGCCCGAAGCCAGCGCATTGGTCAAAGTGCTGTCCGTAACCAGCGGCTGCATGTCGTCGCGTTCCCACAAAGAAGTCAGCGCCGGATACTCCGCCAGCCGCAGGCCCGTCTGCGGATTTTGCATCAGGAAGCCCGACAAATCCGCCAACTGGTAATACATCGGCGGCAACGTGCCCACGGCACTGGCGCTTTTCGCGAAGCCGGTGGCCTGCAAATCGCGCCCCAGCTGGTTCACCAGCCGGATCAAGGCCGGTTGTTTTTCCGCCGTCGCCGCCTGCGTCGTGAAGTAAGTCAGGTTGAAAATGACGAAGCAGATCAGAATAAAATAGGCCGCGCCATTCAACAGCCCGAGGCAGATGCCGACCCGTGTGTTCAGCCGTTGCCATAGCGCCTGCCGCAGATCGCCAGCCTGGTATTTGTAAAACATCTCCACCTTGCGATGCACATTAAACGCGACCACCGCAAAGAGGATCGAAACAAAAATAAATCCGGCCACCGGCGCCAGCGCCCACGCGAGAAGCGGATTGCTCGCGCCCAGATGCGGTAGCAACGGATGAAACATTTTGCCCAGCGGCACCGCCAGCAACGCCGCCACAAAAATGCCGGCGAAGGTGATGGCCGCGCGAATCGCGCCCTGCCGCCAGCCTGCCAGCGCCGCCAGCGCCAAAGTCAAAAATGCCAAAATCCAAATGGTCATGCCCACAATTAAAAATCCCGCGCCGCAAAAGCACAATCAAAATTAAACCGCATTTGAAAACTCCGCGCGGATGGCTACATTGGTCGCGTGAAAATTTCCGTCATCGTTCCCGCTTTCAACGAAGCCAAGCTGCTCGGCGCCTCGCTGGCGGAAATCAAATCCGCCGCGTCCGCCTTCACTTCGCGCGGCTGGGACTTTGAACTCGTCGTCTGCGATAATAATTCCACCGACCGCACAGCGGAGATCGCCCGCGCCGCCGGGGCGAACGTCGTGTTCGAGCCGGTCAATCAAATCGCCCGCGCGCGGAATTTCGGCGCGGCCGTTGCCACCGGCGACTGGCTCGTCTTCGTGGACGCCGACACCCATCCGAGTGAAAATCTGTTTGCGGATGTTGCCGCGCAGATCGCCTCCGGCCGCTGCCTCGCGGGCGGCGCAACCATCCGGCTGGATGAAAAAATGTTCGTCGCCGGACTCATCACCGAACTCTGGAACTACGCGAGCCGCATCCACCAGTTGATGGCCGGTTCCTTCATCTTTGTGGAAGCGGCGGCATTCCGGCAGGTCGGCGGCTTCAGCCATGAATTGTTTGCCGCCGAAGAACTGGAATTAAGCCAGCGCCTGAAAAAACTCGCGCGCGCGACCCGCCGGAAAATTGTCATCCTGCACCGGCGCCCGATCAA
>DMQW01000419.1:0-841 GCA_003455565.1 Limisphaerales bacterium | reverse complement strand
AAAATTGTCATCCTGCACCGGCACCCGATCAAAACCTCCGCCCGCAAAATGAAACTCTACTCGTCGCGCGAGCTGCTGGTTTTCTTCGCGCGCTCGATTTTCAACCACCGCCGCACCGTGCGCAGCCGTGACGCCGCCTATATCTGGTATGACGGACGGCGATAGTCCGCCGGGTCATTGCGACAAGCCGCTTGGTTTCCCCGTCCGCACAGGTTAAACTGGTCGTGTGTTGACTGACATCAAATCCCTGACGCGCGAACAAGTGGAATCGCAGTTCAAAGCCTGGAACGAACCGGCTTTCCGCGTCGCGCAACTGCTCGACTGGCTTTATGCCCGCCGCGTCACGACTTGGGACGCGATGACGAACCTGCCGAAAACACTGCGCGAAAAGCTGCGCGAAAAATTTTCACTCAACACGCTCGAACTCGTCCGCAAACAAGGTTCGGACGACACAACGCAGAAATTTCTCTGGAAACTCGCCGACGGCCAGTTGATCGAAAGCGTCTTGATTCCGGCCCGCCCGGCGCTTTACGGCGAGGCCAGCGACCGGCACACGCTCTGCATCTCCACGCAGGTCGGCTGCGCCTATGGATGTAAATTTTGCGCGAGCGGCCTCGACGGCTGGAAGCGCAATCTCGGCGTGCATGAAATCGTCGAGCAGGTTTTGGCGGTGGAACGGTGGAGCGCGACGGAGAGTTTGAAGTGTTCAGTTTCAAGTGTTCAGTCAGAAAACCCTGGCGGACTGAAAACTGAAAACTTGAAACTTGAAACTCGTCCCCCTGCCCGCTTGATCAGCAATCTGGTGATAATGGGCATGGGCGAGCCGCTGGCAAATTACGAC
>DMQW01000396.1 GCA_003455565.1 Limisphaerales bacterium | reverse complement strand
ATGTCGCGGAACGGATACCAGTTCATCTCGAACGAGCGCGTCTCGAACGGTTGCAGCCACGAATAGTCCGGCTGGTTGTCGGAATATGCGCCAACCATCAGTTCGATATACGGGCCGTCGGTGTCGGTGAGAATGTCATCCCACATCCGCCCGGGCGGGCCGCTGCCCCAGGTCCAGAATTTTTTTCCGGGCACGACGTGATGATCGGCGATGCTCATTGTGCCGGCCTGCTTGCCGTGATCGTAACCGGCAAAAAAATCATCCTGATAATTCCAGGCGAACATTGAGTTCGCGACGATGTGGTTCTTCCACCAACTCACATCCACGCCGGCGGTAAAGTCCGCGCCGCTGTAACGCGAATGCGCGATGGGCCATGAGGCGAATTCGCGCTTGCCGTGATACGTCACCCATTGCGTGCTCGGCGGGAAAATGATTTGATAGTTCTCGTTTGCATTCACCGCCACGTTGGCGAAGCAAAGCATCGTGTTCGCCATCGGCGTCCGATTGAGAATGCGCACGGCGCACGTCAGCACCGAAGAGCCGGGCCGCAAGGTGTAGCCGACCGCCCAGCGCATACGTTGCCGGACTTCGAACTCGCCGACCCAAACGGTTTTGCTGCCGTCGGGATTTTCTTCCGTGCTCCATTGGACCGGAAGAAATGTGGAGGCACGATGATGATGCGGGATGTTCCATTCGATGCCGCCGGAAATCCACGCGCCGATCAAACCGATGAGCGCGGGTTTGATGACGTGCTGATGATAAATGAAATCGTAGTTGTCCGTTTTATCGAGCGCGGAAAAAAGTCGCCCGCCGATCTCCGGCAGAATGCCGATCTTCACGTATTCGTTTTCGAGATAGACGACGTGATAACGCTGCTCGCCTTTCTCATTGGTGAGATTGTCATAGAGCGGATAAGGATAAATTCGCCCCTCCGCGCCCTGCGAGTTGCGGCCAAAGAAAAACATGGGGTTCGGATCAGGCGGGCCGGAGAGGTAGGTCGGAATGACTTCATCCTGTTCCCAAAGTTTCACCGGCGCAGCGGCAGCGCCGAGCGGAAGCATGAAAATCGTGATCAAGCCAACGAGCCGTTGAAACGCCGCTGCTCGGAGCGCCGAGCACCGCCTCGGCAAGATGAACGCGCGGTTCAGCCCGAGACGATGCTCGGCGTTCCGGTTCACGCGACCATGAGAATCTTTTTGGCTCATAACATTTTTAGTTCGTCGAATTCAATTTTTGCGCAACGTTGTTCGTGCTTTTCCGAAACACCAGGCCTTCGACATGCTCGCCGACGAAGAACCGCGCCATATCCGAGGTTTTATACCAACCCGGCTTCGTCATCTGATTCGAAATCAACGTGCCGTTGATGACGAGATTCTCGAAGACGACGTTCTTGACGTTGCGAGTGTCGTCATAACCAGCGATCACGGAATTTTCCGCGTGGCTGCCGTTGTAGGTGATGTTTTTGAAATAGACGTTCTCGATGCCGCGGCCGGGCGACGTGTTGTATTTGCGATTGTAAAACACCCGGAGGTTCACCAACTGCCCCTGCCGGAAATTTTCCACGCGGATATTTTCGAACCGGACATTGCGAATCAGGTTGCCGTCTCCGGCGTTGAGGCTCATGCACCCTTGGTAATCAATTTGGGGTTCCATGTGATCAAGGATGTCGAGGTTGGAAAACCGAAGGTCTTCGAGCGTATCGGGGTTGGGCGTATCTCCATGGGTGCCGACCAGAATCGGATGCGCCACGTCCGCCCACAACGTCGAATTCCGGACTGTGATGTTTTGAACATTGCCGTAGAAATTTCTGCGATGCCCGTAAATGGCGATGCAATCGTCCGAGTTCCGCATGAACACGCCCTCGATCACGACGTTGGAACTGCAGAAGATGTCAATGCCGTCGTAATTTCCGCCGCAACTGATGGACTTGATGCTTTCGAGAGTGACGTTCTGCGATTGTCCCACCAAAACCGTGTTGCCGCTGGGCACGACGACAATCCCGCTGACGACGACGTTGGTTGAATTCACGATCCGCACTCCGCCGCGCGATTCATACAACATGCCCCGGCCAAGAATGTGGACATCGTGCACATTGCTGCAGAGCAATTGGCCGCGAACGACGGCGCCGCCGGCGATATACATGGTCTTGCCGGACGGCACGTTCAACATGCCTCCATCGAGTTGATGAATTCCGGGACCAAAATAAATGACATTAGGATCAGTGGAAGCGGGCCGGTTGGTTTCAATGGGATTGGCGAAGAGTTGCAGGTTGTGGAAAATATCGCCGTTGAGTTCCACTGACAAATTGCGCGGTTCCGACAGCGAAAAAGTGATCGTGTTGCCGTTCACCTTGGGCGCAATGCCAAACGAGAGCGGACGGACCCGTGCCGATTGGATGTTTCCTCGGTTGAAGGTGATGGAGACATCCACTATGCCAGTGAAATCAAAGTAAGCCATGGACGAGTTCAGCGGCGTGTGTTTGGTGCCAATCACCGCATCAACCTTCACCAGATAAGCGGCAACCTCCTGCCAATCGTGCGTCGGCGTCCGCACCTTGACGGTGAAATCGGTGTTCAGCGCGCCACCCTCCGGCGCAGGATAAGTGATCGTTTGATTTGGCGGCGCTTCAGCGGCGCAAAGCGCAGACGAAACGATGAGGCCAGTGAGAAGAAAACAGCGCCTGATGAGCGAATAAGTTTTCATATGATTCATGGGGTTTTGGCTGCGGTGTTGAACACCGCCAAGTTGCGCACAACGACTGGTTGCCCGATTGATTCGGTGCAAGTGAAAAGAACCGCTGTGGCGGTGACGGGAGTAAATTGATCAATCCGTTTGTGTCCGATCGTCTGTCCCTTGACGATGGTTTTCCACTCGCCGTCTATTTGTGCCTTGATCGTGTAGTTCGAGATTTTTTGTCCATCGCGTAAATCTTCCATCGTGACGATGTGATCGAATGTTTGCGCAGCCGCAAACTTCAGCGTATGCACCGGACCCGTCCCGTTGGTTTGCGCGAGCGGATTGGAGAAACGGCGTTTGATCTCATCGCCCATTTCTTTTGCCGCAGCCACGAGGTCTTCCGGCACAAGCCCGCGTCTGTCCGGAGTCAGGTTCACAAGGATGCCAGCTCCGCGCCCAATCGTTTCATAGTAAACTCGCATGCGACGTTCCAATGGCTGGGGCTGGCGCGGTCGTGTCCACATCCAGCCGCCGGTGCTGAAACTAGTCGTCGTAGAGCCAAGGCGCGGACGATAAAATTTGCCCAACGGATCACCGGTGTTTGTGCCGTTCCACTTAAACGTCGTGCTGATCGAATAATCAGTGCCGTCAATGGTCGTCACCGCATTCCACAACGGATAACAAGCGCGCCCATCTTCATTGCCGACGTGCTCCACGTCAGGTCCGAAATAAAGACAATTCGGCTGAAGCTCGTGTGAGGTTTTGGCCAACGACGCATATAACTCTCTGAATTTTCCACCCAACGGAATCGGGCCGATGCTGTCGGAGCGACCATTGTGATCGTCCCAAATAAAAACGAGCGGACCATAGTTGCTCATCAATTCCCGAAGCTGTTCCGTCTCGGTCTTGAGCACCTGCGCATAACGCGCCGGGTCATCGAATTTGTCGAGTCGCGCAGGGTCGGCCGTCCGCACATAGCCGGGGAGGCTGGCATCCCAGTGCCGGTTGATCCAGGGTGGATTGTAGAGTCCCGGTTTCAGGCCATGCTTGCGGCAAGCATCTACAAACTCCCGGACGATGTCGCCCTTGCCTCCCTTGTAAGGATTCGACTTGACGCTGTAGTCGGTGGTCTTCGTAGGCCAGAGACAGAAGCCTTCCTCGTGTCGGGCAGTCAGCACTGCAAAGGTCGCTCCCATCGCCTTCGCCGCCAGAACCCACTGCTCCACGTTCAATTCGGTAGGATTGAACGCCGAGGCCGGAGTGCCACCGGATGGGGAACTTGGCTCAGCATATACGTCGATGCTGTAGTGGATGAACACGCCAAGTTCGAGATCTTGAAACGCGAGTTGCGTGGGCGTGGGCTTCGCCAGTTTGATTTCCTGCGCCGACGCCAGCGATGCCGCCGCCGTGACACAGCCAATGACGATGAGGACGGCGGCCTTGATGAAAGAAATAATGGGATTCATTTTCATACGATTACTTTTGAATCACTGCCTCGCCGGTCTTGATGTTAAGCGTCCATTCGCGTGGTTCGGGCAGCCGCAACTTGCCGTCGCCGATTTCCAGCGGCATCCAGAGGTAACGCGAATCCCATTGCGTGCTTGGTTTCCAGATGTCGCCCATGAAAATCACCGTGTTGGTTTTTGTGCCGACGACCTTAATCAACATCGTGGATTGCGAGCCGTAAGTCTTGGTTTCCGGCGGCGCGATGTCCCTGAACTCCGACCACGGGCCTTCCAAAGATTTCGCCGTTGCATACACATTCGGGTTCGCGGCCCAGCCCGTCATCTTCGATGCCACGACGTAATAAAGGCCGTCGTAATGCACGACCGCCCCGCCTTCCAACGGTGCTTTGATGAAACTAACTTCCTTTTCGACGTTGAGATAATCGTCGGACAATTTCGCGATGAAAAATCCTTTCGTCGGACGGCTTTCAAAAATCAAATACGCTGAGCCGTCATCGTCAATGAATTGTCCGATGTCGCGGCTCTCCTGTCCGAGCGGACGAAAACTTTTCAAGTATTGATAATCGCCGTCCACCGTGTCACATGTCGCCACGCCGACGCGCGCGAGGCCGTATCCCCCGTTCTGTCCCGGCAACGGCCCGTCAATGTGCATATACATCACGAACTTTTTCGTCTTCGCGTTGAAAAAAACTTTGGGACGTTCCAGCACCCAGCCGCGTCCGAAATTTTCCGGGTCGGCAAGCTTGAGAACCTGATTGCGAAACGTCCAATGCGCGAGGTCTTTGGACGAATAACAACTCACGTAACGCCGACCGCGCTCATTGTCCCTCGCACGATCTTCGCCGAACCAGTAATAAGTATCGTCCAGCTTGATGATGCCGCCGCCGTGCGCCTGAATGTGCTGGCCACGGTTGTCCGGCCAGATTGCGGTGGGCCGGATCAGTTGAGCAGAGGCGCAACCACTGACGATCATCAGACCAAAGATCAGAGTTGCGTGGACAAATATATTTTTAACAGTCATGGCTTTCATGGTTTGTTTAGAGATCATTTTATTTGGTCATGAAAAATTCTCGTTCCACCGGTGCGGCGGTTTTCAATTTCGGATCGCCGGCACTTCCAAGCTGCCAGACGACGACCGTCACCTTCACCGGGTATTTTGCGCGCGGCGGAATCTTGGTGAACCTCAAAACGTCGCCTTCAATTTCCGCCGGGCCTTCGCGGATGTAATAATAAACTTTGCGGCCCGAATTAGAGGTGGCCTTAAGTTGGATGAATTTCGTTCCCGCGTTCTGGTCGGGAATTTCGGGAAACGCGATGTGTTGCTCTGCGCCTTCGGTGAACGGCGGCACACGGATCATCGCCTGTTGCACGATGCTTTTGTATTTCGCGTCGCCGGGATGACTGGCCCAAACCCAAATATCGGAGTTGCGCCGGTCTTCAGTCGAGTTCACCCGGTTCATGCTGAATTGAAATGTGTCTGGTGCGGTCTGAATCGCCGGGCCGACAATTTTGTGCAGCACAATCGGCCCGCCACCATGCGCGTGTCCCAACGGAGAGCCGGCCGGAAGATAAGCCCATCGCGCCGCGTTCCCGTTGTGGCTCACGACATCAAGAAATGACGTCTTTAAATGAAAGGTGACTCCATCTTCCATCGGGATGAATCGCGGCGTGACCGGTTCGCCGCATCCTTTTTCCACCGGCGTCTGGCCGTCGGTGATGCTCAAGAGTTGCGGCAGTTTGCCGGGTTGATCGGCCAGATAGTTTTGCATTGCCCAAGCCATCTCCTTGTCGAAACACCAGAACGCTTCCTTTGAATCGCCGGAGTATTTTGCGAATGGCGCGGGCTTGACGGTGCGCGGTTGGTTCAAATGCCAGCGTTCCACCAGCCAGCCTTGCGCGGGATTAATTGGCTTGAGAACCGGTGCTTGGTTGATCGGCACTTTGGCGGGCAACCGCTGCTGGGCGGCCTTGTGAATGAACATGGCAAGATACTTGACCAGGTCATCGGAATAATTGAAATGGCCGTTGCCGGGTTCGGCCAGCATCGCCAGCGGCGTTTGCGGATGTTTATTTCGGAAATCCAATGCTGGCGTCAGCCGGACATCACCCCATTCATATTCAGCCATGACCATCAGGCCGGGAACGCCATCAATGTTACGATTGCCCCAATCAGGATTCGGTCGTCCGCTGCCGGTCAGTTTCGTAAGCGGCGCATCGCCGTGGACGGACAAGACCGCGAGGGTGCGGCCCGGATTCCACGCGGCGAAATTCCACGGAAAAGTCGCGCAGGCGGAATGGCCGAGTGGAACAAGTGCGGCCAACTCCAGTTCCGAATAACCGGACACCGAAGCGAGACGTTTCATCATGTCATTGAAACGTTCGCCGGCGTCCTTGTCGAACTGAAAAACAAAATCAAACGGCGGCGCGATAAAAACTTCAGCGATATTTTCGTCGGCCAGCGTCTTGCGAAAGATGGGATGTTCGAGAATTCCCTGTTCGATCATGTTGTTCTGTCCGACCACAACCGCGCGGATCTGCTTGCAGTTCGGTGGAATCCAGAGGAACGCGCGGCCATTGCCCATTGGCACGGACGATTGCCATTCAGCGCAGCGGGCTTGCAGAACGGCCAAGACGGTGATGATGCCAAGTAAAAAATAGTTGCGGTAACGAGACCGAAATATTTGGGAAGGTTTCATTTTATTTCCACCAGACGCGCCGGATCTCGTCGTCATATACGACTGCGACCACAGAATCCGCAGGCGAGGATGTCCGGTCAAGGTCGCGGATAGTGACACTGCTGTCACCCTCAAAGGGAAGAGGCTTGCCAGTATAAACCTCGTAAACTTTCTTGACGCGCAGTTTTCCAAGGGGCGGCATCTCGAAGGTCTTTCCGGGGTAATCCTTCAAGAGGTGCACGAAGACGATGGATCCCTTGTAGCAATAGCCGTATTGCCGGTCAACGGGTTCCCACGGTCCGCCCCGGGTGCCGTAGATCGCGTCACCCATTTTGGCCATCCATGCGCCCATTTCCTTCAGGCGTTTCTGTTCCAATTCGGGAATCACGCCGTGCCGGTCGGGGGTCACGTTCAGCAGAAACGTCATGTTGCGAACGACGCAGTTGGCCATGTAGCGCACCAACTGATCGAGCGTCATCACGTTGCCATCCGCGATGGATTTGGCGTTGTAGCCCCAGCCCCCGTTCTGAATGGTCAGATTCTTATCACAAATCTCACTATTACGAATCTTCCCCGTCGTCTCACGAGGACCTTCTTCCTCGATGATGTCGCCCATCCAGCCGTAGCGAAGGTTGGTGATCGCGTCGGGCTGATACTTTCGCACCATGCCCATGATCCCAAGCGCCTTGCCGGTGCCCTCTTCGAGGTCATGATATTTCTTGGAAATTGGCCAACGATTCGCTGGGTCGAGATATTTGCCAGGCTCATGAAAAAAGGCTGCGGAGGCGTCAGAACCCTTCTGGCCCAACCAGCCGCCATCCCAGTAAATATGGTCGATTTTGCCGTAGGCCGTCAGAAGCTTTTTGACGTTCACATAGTTTTCCTCCTTCATCAGGCGAGCATTTTCCACATGGGAAGGGTCCGTCTGATACCCGAATTTATTGGGGAGACAGTTGGTGCCGGTCACATCGTAGTAGCCGGGATAGCGCCAACTAAGCGGCGAATAATAGATTCCGACCTTCAAGCCCGCCTCGCGGCAGGCCTTGACATATTCCGCAACTAGGTCGCGGTGCAAGGTTTGCATGCTGGTGAAGGCATTGGGATGAGGACTGTCGAACAGGCTGAACCCGTCGTGATGCCGCGTGGTGAGGCACATCCATTTCATGCCCGCGTCCTTGGCAAGCTGCGCCCACGCTTCCGGGTGATAGTCGGCGGCGTCAAAGTAGGCTTCACCGCTTTCAGAATATGCGTATTGACGATATTTTTCCGGGGAGATTCCTTCATTTTGCATAACCCATTCACCACGACCCACTCCAGAATACAGACCCCAATGGATGAACATGCCGAATTTAGCGTCGAGGAACCAATCCAGCTTTTCGTTGGAGAGTTGTGTGATGCCCATGCTCGTTTTCGGAACACGCACGGCTGGTTCCGGCGGGCGAGGTGGTGAAGATGCCATTTCGGCAGTGGCGACTTCCGCCCCACGCAAATGAATGGTCGCACTCAATTGGATTATCGCCAGGAAAGGAGCAACCAATTGCAGGATTTGGATTCTCTGTCTTGTCATATTGTTGGTTCGATAATTGTAAGTTGATTGTTGCAGTTAGTGTCCGCCTTGTTCAACACGATTCGTGCGAAATCATGGATAAACAAGCCGGAAGAAAACGCTGCCGTTGGTTGCACTGAACGGAACTATTAACTGATTGGTGACTGTTGAATTGGTCACGCCCACCCAATTCGTGCCGAGGCCGGTGTTGAGCGAATTCGTCTGCATCTGCAACGTCCAGCCCGTATGATCTTGCGGCCAGAAAAGCTGCAACTGTGAACCGTTAAAAGTCATCCCCAACTCAGGAACCGTCGTGGAGACAGGTGCCGCGCTGGCCGCCACCGAATCAGCCGTTTCCCCGCCGGAATAGACTGCGGACACGACGTAATAGTAAACTTCGCCATTAACCAAACCAGTGTTGATATAGTTGGTGGCCGTGACGGTGGCGATCAGATTATAAGTCGCGCCCCTGTCGGTGGATTGCTTCACATTGTAGCCGGTCGCACCCGCCGAGGCATTCCATTTCAAGCTGGCCTGCGCATCGCCAGCCGTCGTCATCAAGTTTGTCGGTGCCAATGGAATGCTTACCACACTCAAAGCAATCTGTTGCGAGTTGCTCACCAACACGCCACTGATTCCAGCCGATGTCTGCAATTGTAGATTCGCAAAGTTGCCACTGAAACTGCCGGAATAACCGACCAACGGATAAGTGCTGCCTATCGTGAGCCCGGCCGTGCCCGTGATCTTGACCACGCAACTGCCATTGAGGGTCAGATTGGAGGCGCTGACCAAGGCCGTGGTCAGACTCGACACTTTCTGAAATTCCAGCGTCGTCGGGCCGCTCACACCCAAAGTGAGATTGGAAATGCTCGCCGAAGTGGCGGATAGGTTGGTCACACCCAACGCCGCCCCGTCACTGACTATAAAATTGCCCTTGCCTGCAAACACCGTCGAAACGATCAACTCGCCATTGCTCACCAAGGTCTTGCCGGACCAGTTGTTTGCGCCGCTCATTGTCAGCGTGCCCGTGCCGACCTTGGTAAGAGACATGGTGCC
>DMQW01000351.1:435-10737 GCA_003455565.1 Limisphaerales bacterium | reverse complement strand
CCTTCGAGATGTGTCTTGCGCGCGCGGTTCGCCTCGGCGGCCGGATAAAATTCTTCCAGGAATTCGTTGCCGAGCAGTTCCATGCTCATCGAGGCGACTTCGCAGAACTCAATCGGCGCGCCACGATACGCATACAAATCCTCGTCGCGCGTCGCCTGCGCGTGGAACGCGTGGCCGGCCTCGTGCAAAATCGTCTCCACATCGCGCTGCAAACCGATTGCGTTCATGAAAATGAACGGCACGCGCGCCTCCGACAGCGTGGACTGATAGCCGCCCGGCGCCTTGCCCTTGCGATTGTCGAGGTCGAGCAGTTTCAAATCCTGCATCTGCCGGAAACCCGCCGCGAGTTCCGCGTCGAGGTGATTGAAAATTTTCTGCGTGCGCGAAACCATCTCGCCAACTTCCGCGAACGGTTTTAACGGCGCGCGATTCTGCGGGTCAACCGCCAGATCCCACGGACGCAGCTTCTCCAGTTTCAACCGCCGCTTGCGATCGTCCTGGATTTCGCGGACGGCGGGAACGATTTCTTTTTCCACCGCATCGTGAAACTGCAAACAATTTTCCGGTGTGTAATCGAACCGGCATTTCTGTCGAAAGGCGTAGTCGCGATAATTCTCAAAGCCCGCGTTCTTGGCGATCTGCGTGCGGAGCTGGATGAGTGCGTCGAAAATTTCCTCGCACTTGTCCACATCCTGCAAGCGACGCTTGGCAACCGTCTCCCACGCCTCCTGCCGCAACGCGCGATCCGGCTCTTCAAGATAACGGCCCATTTGCACGAGCGTTTTTTCCTCGCCGCGAAAAGTCACCGTCTGCGCGCCGATCAATTTCTGATACTGCTGGCACAGCTTCGCGTCCTCGGTTTCCAGCGCCACGTTTTCGGGACGGAACAGCGCGACGTGATTTTTCACGTCGCGGTCAAAGACTTCATAATGTCCGCCGGCATTCCCCCTCAACCGGCCTTCGGCCACCTTCTCCCCCACCGGGGGAGAAGGACGGGATGAGGGGGCGTCGCCTGCTTGCAGCAATTCCTTACGCGACGGATGCGCCACATAAATTTTCTCCAGCGCGAACTGGCGCGGCTTGAGCTGCGGCTCGACGTGTTCGACAAAATACAGATACGCCTTCTCCGCGTCCGCGTTGTCCGTGTGGCACGTCATGGCGATATACCGGCGCGACGCCTCCTCGTCGAGCGCGGCGTTGAGTTCGCTCCAGTCAATCAGCCAGCGTTCCAGTTCGGCGGCGGACTTGGCCTGCGCGGCACGCGCTTCCAACTGGTCAAACAGCGGCGCGATCTGCGGCCAGTCGCCGAGATCAAGGCTTTGCGGAACGAACGTGCGCGGCCGGTGCGCGGCCAATTTTCCAAACGGCAATAAATTCATGGGCGAAGGATAAGGAAATTCCGGGCGAAGAAAAATGTTTTGTCAGGCGGAGTTGCGGAATTGCGCGGGAGAAAATACGATTGCCCAACCGTTAAGCCGATTCGTTTGACCAAACACGCCTGCGAACAATATGTGTGAACGCGGCGTGAACGGAAACGCCTCGGAGAAAGGGAAATGAACGATGACTACTTGCCCGGCTGTAAGTGTGCCCATGCAGCGTCCTCCTCGGCGCGATTCCAATCTTCGCCCAGCGCCGCTTCGCTCAACCGCGCGGTGCCATTCACAGTCGGAGCTTCTTCAAGAATCGTGACCAGCGCGCGGCGCGGCGACAAGACATGCACCGGTTCAATCAACCGCACTTCACCATTCGGCTCAATGACTGCTTCGATTGTTTGCATCTTGGCTAAACTGTAACTCCATTGGCGGCGTCTGCAAAGGGCAATTCTTCCGGGAGGCGAGAAATTGTTGTGCCTCCGGCAAATACTGGTGGCGGACGGAGTCCGCGGCATTGTCGAAGTCCTTGAGATTGCGTTCGAGGAAAGCCATCGTTGCGAGTTCGACCGGTTGGATGTGCAAATCTTTGGCCTCCGAAAACTGGAGCAACGGACTCAAATAGCAGGTGTCGGCGGGGTCAATGATGACGACGCGCTCGCGCTGTTTGAATTGGGAGACAATGTGGTAGCGGTCAATCGCCGAAAGCAGCAACACGGCGAAGGTGAAAAAGAACCAGAACCACGGCAGCCGGTCACGCTGCGTGAAAAGCTGTATGGAATCAAAAGCCCGGCGGGCGGTGACAGCGGGTTTCGCGTCGGTGCTTCTCGGCAATGGCTCAATTGTAAATGGCGGTTGATTGAATGTCGGCGTTCGTCGGGCGGCGGTGGATTTTGCTCTGGCGGAATTCCAACGGATGCTGGCGGCGGCGGCGTGCAAATTAACCGAGGCACTCTGGACGCCAGGGACGCCTTGAATGGCTTCGGTAATGTGGCGGGTGCAAGTTGTTACAGGTCATCCCGCTGACGCGCAATTCGGTTGTGGCTGGCAAGGACATTTTTGCATGAACATCCTGCCACGGCGGACGCGCTCCGTCGAATTTCCTTTTCAACGGGTAGTGTCCTGCTTGGAACGGAGCGCGGCTGTGTCGGAGACCAGCGGCAGCAGTTTCAACGCGCTGCGGCTGACGCTGCGCGCACAGCCGCGCTCCGCAAAATTGCAAATCAGGACACTACCTTTTCAGCGCGCGACGCGAATCATCTTCATGCGGCGATGCCATTCACGCAAGTTCGGCTGCGATTTCGGCAACTGGTAATGGCCGGAGAAAAGAAAATTTTCCAACATGCCAAACAAATCGAAATCCACAAAGCGCGGACGTTCGCCGAGCAGAAATTTCGAGTGCGCCAGCATCTGCTCAAACGGAACGAGGCCGGCCGCCAGTTTTTTCAGCCAGTCGTTTTTTTGCGCGCGCCACTGGTCAATGCAGCCGCGACCAAACTTGCGTTCCTTGAACCGCAGATATTGCAGATGGTCGGCGGCAGGTGAAATTTCCTGATAATAAATGTCGTTCAGCCGGAAGGTCGCGCCTTCAACTTCGTTTTCGATGTAACGCCAGAGAATGGACTGCACGCCTTCGAGTCCGGCGGGGAACAGATCGAGTTTCAGTTTCAAGTCGAGATATTTGGCGATGACCTGTGAATCGTCGCCGGTTTCAAACAAGATGTTCTTTCCGTCGCGAATGATCGGCACACCATAATAGCGCTGCTTCGTGAGTTTCCAGACGAGCGAGCGTTCCTGAGGCGGGACGTTGATAATTTTGAAACGCGCACCGTAAAATTCCAGAATGCGCCTTTGTGGAAGGCAGAACGGACTCCACGGAAATTGAAAGAGTTCAATCATGCAAATGTTTTGCGCGAAGCCGGGCGCGTTGACAAGCGCAAACAAGCGCAAACCCGCTTTACAGTTTCGCGTTGCGCGTCTAAAGTCGCCTCATGGCTGGCGAATACGACTCAAGCGAATTCATTGACTCCGATTTCACGACGCAGAAATCACCTTTCGCCGCGTCCACTTCCGGCGCAAATCCGCTGCGCGCACCGTCGCGCGACGACGTGGACCGCAAGGTCGTCGAGGCGCAGCAGAAACTCGTCGAACTCAAGCGCGCGCAGGAAGAACTCGAACGCGAACGCGCCGGGCTGGAGGAACTCCGCCGCCGCCAGGGCGAATTTCAAACGGGCCGTCAGGAGATCGTCCAGCAGCTCACGCGCGGCCTTGGCCTGCTGGAGGAAGCCGAGTTCTGTGCCCGCCGCGATGCCGAGCAGATGGTCAAGACCGTCGGCGATTTCCGCGCCGCGCTCGCCAAGGTGCAGGCCATCCACGACGAGATCTGGACGAAGGAAAATTTTCAGATCGAACTTACCCGCGCGCTGACCACCATCGAAAACGCGCGCATGGAATGGAATTCCGCCCGGCTCAAACTTCCCGTTCTCGCCGGTGAAAACAAACCGGCTGCGTCCGGCGAAAAAATTTCTGCGTCCGCCGCGCCTTCGCTCGCGGAATTAAGCTTTGGCCAGCTTTGCAAAATTGGTCTGGCGATGACGTGGCCGTTGCTGCTCGTCGCGCTGGCGGCGCTCGGAATTTTTGTCGCGATTCTGGCGCGACACTGAAGCCGTATGGCGTTTTCCAAGAAAAAGCCCGACCTGATTTCCGACAAGGCGCGCACGCTTAACGACCAGATTGCCGCGCTCGAAGCGGAAATCAAAAAGCTCGACGCGCAGTTGCAGCGTCCGCCCGAACCCCGGTTCCGCTCCACCGCCCTGCCCTTTGGCGAAACCATTCCTCGCGTCGCGGAAAAACCCGCGCCACTGCCCGCGCCGAGCGAACCGGTTTTTGAAGAAGTCAGCCATGCCAAACTTGCACCGCGCACGGATGGCGAAACCACCGAACTCTTCAACGAACTTGGCGTGCGCAAATACGATCTGCCGGCGTTGTGGAACCGCGTGCGCAATCATTTTCGCGGCCCGACCACCAGCAATCCGCGCCTTGTGAACTACCTCGCCGCCGGCGGCGTCCATGGCCTGCGCCCGTTGCGCTACGAAAAACGCGTCGCGCGCAACCGCTTTTTCGCGCTGTTCATCATCGTCGTCGCCGCGCTGTTCGGGCTCTTCATGATTTTCTGGCCGAAGCACTGAACATGAAAACACCACTTGTAGAAATGCCCGCCGTCACGCCCGACGGCAAATTCATCGCGCGCTATTCAGAAAAAGGATTGGCCGGACTGGATTTCCCCAAGGTGGGGCGAGCGTTCTATTTTAATTGTAGGAGACGAGGTAACGAGTCTCAAAATTATTTGGTCAAAGACTCCTCACGTCGTCTCCTACAAATTAAAATCCGCGCCTGGCACCGGCTGACGGAAGCGGCGCTGAAAATAGTTCTCGCTGGTCGCGAACCTAAAAAACTTCCACCGCTGGATTTGGCGGGAACAGAATTTCAGAAAAGCGTCTGGAACGCGCTGCGGAAAATTTCCCCCGGCAAAACGAAAAGCTACGGCGAAATTGCGCGGACGATTGGCAGACCCAAAGCCGTCCGCGCCGTGGGCGGCGCGTGCGGCGCGAACCCGGTTCCGGTTTTGGTTCCGTGCCATCGTGTGTTGGCCGCGAACAAAAAACTCGGCGGCTTCTCCGGTGGATTGGATTGGAAACGCAGTTTGCTCAAGCGTGAAGGTGTGAAGTTATGAACGCTGCAATTGAACTTCACGATTCGACCGTCGCAGAAATTATCAAGCAAGACGGCACGGTAACGGTAGAATTTCGACCGGCATATCTTCATCAATCCGAAGGTCGCCCCGGCATTGATCCCGGCACGGGTTGGGTTCAGGACGTGCAATTAATTTTTTCGGAGGCATCGGTTGACGGAAATCTCCCAGATTTGCCATGCGACGTCATGGACGGTGAGTTTGTCCTTTCCCAAAAAAGACAGTATTTGATTTCAGTGCCTCTCGAAGCCATGGGCTTTGTCGAATTGCAATTGATATTTGATTCAATACATGCGGTTACAATTAAAGGCAAAAGCGTTCATTTGAAATTGTCCGGCAAGCCAAAATACGTCGAAGAAGTTAATCTGACGTCAGTCGGATAATTTCTTGCAGCGGCGTCGGCGGTTTGAATTTCCGGTTTAATGCGTGATGAGGCTGACGTTGTCGAACCGCGTGGAGTTCAGCACGGAATTGTTGTGCGCGGTGACGGCGAGGCCGGTGAACAGATTTTTATTCATCGGAATGGTCGCGCTGCCGGTGGGTTCCCACGTTTCGCTGTGGCGGGAAGAAAAACAGAAAGCCAAACCACTTTCCCCTTTGCACTTCCACCCTGCAACTTTACGCTGACGCCATGTTTCGTCCGTGCATTGACCTGCATGAAGGCAAAGTGAAGCAAATCGTCGGCGGCACGCTCGGCGACGCCGGCTTGCGCACCAATTTTGTCTCGGAAAAATCCGCCGCGTGGTTCGCCGAGCTTTACAAGAGCGACCGTCTGACCGGCGGCCACGTCATCATGCTCGGCTCCGGCAACGACGCCGAGGCGCGCGCCGCGCTCGCGGCGTTTCCGGGCGGACTACACATCGGCGGCGGCGTGAACGCATCGAACGCGCGCGGCTGGCTCGAGGCCGGGGCGTCGCACGTCATCGTCACGAGCTGGGTTTTCCGCGAAGGCCGCGTGGACTGGGCGCGGCTCGGCGAACTCGTCAAGGCCATCGGCAAAGACCGGCTCGTGCTGGACTTGAGCTGCCGCAAGCGCGGGGAAGATTATTTCGTCGTCACCGACCGCTGGCAGAAATTTACGGAACTGGTCGTGAATGAAGAAACGCTGAAAAAATTTTCCGGGTTCTGCGCAGAATTTTTAATCCACGCGGTGGACGTGGAAGGTTTATGCCGGGGCATTGACGGCGAACTGGTGGAAAAACTTGGCCAGTGGTCGCCGCTTCCGATGACTTACGCGGGCGGCGCGAATTCACTGGCGGACTTGGAAGAAGTCACGCGGCTCGGCGGCGGAAAAGTGGATCTGACCATCGGCTCGGCGCTGGACATTTTTGACGGCAACGGCGTGAAATACGCGGACTGCGTAAAATTCAACCGCCGCCAGAAATAAGTTCCGACGGCGGTTGAGCGGAGGAACAATTTTTTACTTGGCCGCTTCCAGTTTTGTGACGGTCATAACTTCCTTGCCATCTTTTTCCGTGACGGTGCCGGTGGCGGTCATTTGCTTGCCGTCGTTGTGGCAGATGTCGTCGTGCTTCGCGTCGCTCACGTCATTTTTTGCGAGGTAATAATTGACGGTCTTGCCGTCTTTACCGACCTGGATGACGTTCTGGCAACTGGCCGTTTCGTGGAGCTTGCATTTGCCGCAGACCATGTTCCCGGTGATGGTGGTTTCCTTGCTGTCTTCAGCGAGGGCAGTCATCGCCGCGCCCGCGAATGCGAGGCCGGCCAGCAGGGCAATGGTGAGTTTCAATTTTTTCATAGGCATGATGTTTTGATGGTTTTGTTGGTTACAGGGATTAAGACAGCACAGCTAATGGTTTTGTTCAACCAAAATAATCTCCTAGACCGTGAACAAATCCGTAATGACGATTTGAAATTGCGGCACCAGCTTTTCCGCCAGCACTTCGCGCCCGGCGAGAATGCCCTTGAGTTGCAGGCCGAATTCAAAACTGTGATACACCTCCACATTGTCGTAACGCGGATCCACCATCCACAGACGCGGAATGCGGATCTGCTCGTAAACCTCTTTTTTTACAACGGTGTCGGCATGATGGTCATCGCGGCTGATGATTTCCACGGCGAGAAATAATTTCCCGGTGGCCGCCGTCACCAGCGCCAGGTCGGGACAAATCATTGAGGCGCGGGAAACCTGCACTTTCGTCCGGGGAGCCAGCAGTTGCATGCCCGCGAGGCTGGCCACGCTCATGGCGATTTCGCGGTGAAGACGGGCGCAGATTTTTTCGTGGCGGTCGCCGGGCGCAGAACGCGGCAGCGTTGCGCCGTCGAGAATTTCCTCATAGGGCCGGCTCATGGCGCAAAGCAAAGCAGTGAATGGCGCGGACGGCAAGCGACCATTTTTATTTAAATCAAGGCTTGCAAAACCGGACATGGACAGATAGTTTCCACGTCCTTTTGAAAAATTTATGTCAGTAAAAATTCGCATGAAACGGGTCGGCACCAAGAACACCCCGGTGTTCCGTATTGTCGTGGCCGACAGCCGCAGCCCGCGCGATGGCAAGTGCATCGAGGAAATCGGCACTTACCAACCGCTCAAGCCGGGTGACAACTATACGATCAAGCTCGACCGCGCCCAGTATTGGATCAGCAAGGGCGCGCAACCCAGCGACACCGTGGCCAGCTTCATCAAGAAGTCGGTCAAAGCCGCCCCGGCGGCGGCTTAATCCATTTTTGCCATGCAGGAGTTTGTCGAATATGTCGTCAAAGGACTCGTGCAATACCCGGACGCGGCGAGCGTCACGCCGGTGGAACGCGGCGGCCTGACGGTCTACGAAATCCGTCTGGCGGCCTCGGACGTCGGCAAAATCATCGGACGACAGGGTTTGACCATCAACGCCATCCGTTCGCTGCTCCTGGCTGGCAGCGCTAAAAAAGGCCTGCGTTGTTCGCTGGAAATTGTCGAAGACAAAAAATAATTAAAAATGCAAAATTAAAAATGTAAAATGAGGGGCGGCAGGACGCCGGCATTTTTAATTTTTAATTTTTAATTTTGCATTCGTGAAAATTGACGTGCTCACTTTATTTTCGGCGATGTTCGCCGGACCGCTCGATGAAAGCATCATCAAGCGTGCGCGATTGAAAGGTCTGCTGGACTTAAAAATCCACGACCTGCGCGACTGGACACATGACCGGCATCGCACCGTGGATGACCGGCCTTTTGGCGGCGGACCGGGGATGTTGCTGAAGCCGGAACCGCTGTTTGAAGCGGTGGAAAGTTTGCGGCGCGAAAAAACCCGTGTGATTTTGTTTTCGCCCGCCGGACGAAAATTTGACCAGGCCATCGCGCGGGAACTGGCGCAGCAGGAAGATTTATTGCTCGTCACCGGCCATTACGAAGGCTTTGACGAGCGGGTGCGACTCGCGTTGGTGGATGACGAGTTGTCCATTGGCGATTATGTGCTGACGAATGGCGCGCTGCCCGCGATGGTCGTGGTGGATGCGGTGACGCGACTGCTGCCAGGCGCGTTGGGCGACGATGCCAGTTCGCACGACGAATCGTTCAGTGCGGGATTGCTGGAGTATCCGCAATACACGCGGCCGGCGGATTTTCGCGGCATGAAAGTTCCGGAGATTTTATTGTCCGGCAACCACGCCGAGATTGAAAAGTGGCGGCGGGAGCAGGCCAGGCTACGGACCAAAGAACGCAGACCAGATTTATTATAAATTTATGAACCAGGCATTGTTGAAAAAAATTGAATCGGCGCAGTTTCGCAAAGACGAAGCGGTGTTCGCGGTCGGCGACTCGGTGAAAGTGCATACCAAGGTCGTGGAAGGCGACAAGGAACGCATCCAGATTTTTGCGGGCGTCGTCATGGGCAAACGCGGCACGGGCTTGAACGAGACGTTCACCGTCCGCCGCATCAGCTACGGCGAAGGTGTGGAACGCATATTTCCGATCCACTCGCCACGCGTGGACAAAGTGGAAGTCGAGCGCCAAGGTTCCGTCCGCCGCGCCAAGCTCACCTACCTGCGCAAACGCATCGGCAAGGGCGCGACGCTGGTGAAGGAAAAAGCCAGGGTGACCACCAAGGCGGCGAAGTAATCGTCAGATTAAATTTCAAGGCGAGGCCTCCGTGCCTCGCCTTTTTTGCTGGCGAAAGGCAGTGAAACCACTGGTTTTCCAGCGTTTTCCTTTAGAAATTGACGCTCCAGTGCTTTGCCGGTAAGCTCATTAAATCGTCTGGCGCATGATGCGCGGACGGTAATAAGTTTTATGTCTGAAGGATACTGCGTCAAATGCAAGGCCAAGAAAGAAATTTCAAATGGCGTTGAAGAAACCATGAAAAACGGCCGCAAAGCCATCAAGGGCAAATGTCCCACCTGCGGCACGGTCATGTTCAAAATACTCGGCAAATCCGCCGCGGCTCCGGTGGCCAGCAATCCCCCGCCCGCCTCTTAAATTATGTCGCAACAGCTCGCTTACGTCATTGTCACCCCCTACTCACTATACAAATCCCGCACCGGCGGCATTTTGAGCCGCCTCATCACCCGCACTGGCCTCGACCTCGTTGGTCTGCGGATGTTTGCGCCGAGCGCCGAACTGGTGAAGGAATACGCCGAAACCATTGTCTCGGCCCACGATTCACAAGACCGGCAAATCCAGGAACTGCTTAAGCAATACGTTCTGGAAAAACTTTCTCCCGACCCCAAAACCGGCCGTCGCCGCCGGGTGATGATGCTTTTGTTTCGTGGCGATGAAGCCGTGCGCAAAGTGCGCTCCGTCGTCGGCAACTTAAGTCCCGACCGCCGCAACGGCGAAACCATCCGCGACACCTACAGCGACCTCATCGTGGACGACAACGGCAACATTCGTTACTTCGAGCCGGCGGTGTTTGCCGCGCCCACCGCCGAGGAGGCGGAAAACAAATTGAAAATGTGGGCACGCTATTCCGACCAGGACGGCGGCATCGCGGAAAACGTCATCAGCTACGCGCCCGGCGAACTGCCCGAACGCACGCTCGTCCTCATCAAGCCGGACAACTTCCGCTTCCCCACCGGCCGCCCCGGCAACGTCATTGACTTTTTCTCACGCGCCGGCCTTTACATCGTCGGCGCGAAAGTTCTCCGCATGAGCACCGCGCAGGCCATGGAATTCTACGGCCCCGTCCGCGAATTTCTCCGCGCCAAACTCAAGGACGGCGTCAGCGCCAGGGCGAAGGATCT
>DMQW01000351.1:0-251 GCA_003455565.1 Limisphaerales bacterium | reverse complement strand
CTCGAAAAAGAATTCGGCTTCAAAATTTCCGCCGCCGGCCAAAAAATTCTCGGCGACGTCCTCGGCCCGTTGCAAGGCGACGCCCAGTTCGACAACATCGTCCGCTTCATGTCCGGCCACGCGCCCGGCGAAATTCCCGAAGCCGACTGGACCAAGCCCGGCACCGAAAAGTGCATCGCCCTCGTCTATGAAGGGGTTGGCGCGGTGAATAAAATCCGGGACGTGCTCGGGCCGACTGATCCCTCCAAGGC
>DMQW01000378.1 GCA_003455565.1 Limisphaerales bacterium | reverse complement strand
ATGCCGAGAAAATCCGGGCGTTTCAACAACGGGGCGCGGCCGCCACAAAAAGCCGCCGGGTCGAAGGTGGCATGAAATTCTTCGCCGGGCAGCCCGCCTTCGATGTCAATTTTCAACTCGACGGTTTCGCCGCGCGCCAGCCGGTCGAGCACGCCGGGGACGGCGCGGGGAATGCCCGCGCCCATCAGCACATAATCCACGCCCGCGAGCATCGCGCCGAAGATTGAGGGCAGCGTGGGAAACTGGATTTTTTCCAGAAAGTTAATGCCGACCAGTCCGTCGTGACCTTCCTTGGCCAGGAATACTTCCACGAAATTTGCCGCGACGGTCAACGCCACAAAATCCGGGCTGGGTTGCAGGCCGGGCAACGGCGAGAGTTTGAAGGGCGCGTTGGCGGGCTTGCCGCCGGGGATGAAATAATCCGCCAGCACTTTGGGCGCGACGCCGGGCACGGGGAATTTTTCGAGCGCGTGACGCATCTGGCCGTCGGGATCGCCGGTTTGCAGCCGCCGGACGAGAATGGCGGCGAGGGCGGTGCCGGAAACGACGCCCAGCTGGCCGGTCTGTGAAACCGCACGGGCCAGTTGCCAGGCAGAGACGCCCGCGCCCATTCCGCCCTGGATGATTTGTGGATGCGACATGATAATTCAACCGAAAATCGCCGCCCGATAAAACCGGGTCGGTTGCGTTGAAAACAGGATTTGCCAAACGGATGAACTCCAAGTCACACCGAGCGGGTTTTCCCAACGGAAACAATCGCAGCGGGACGTTAGGTTTCCACGGGAGAAATGGCAAGCGTAAGTTTTGCCGATGGCGACCGGTTTACGCCCGGCCCGCGCCGGCGGAAAGTTTTTGCAGGATGTCCCCCGGCTTGAAACCATGAAGCTTCATGGTCTTGTGCCGCGAGGTGTGGCCGCGAATCAATTCGACGCGGCCACGCGAGCAATCCAGTTTTTCCGCGAGAAATTTCACCAGCGCCTCGTTGGCCGCGGCGTCCACCGGCGGCGCGGTGACTTTGATTTTTATTTCGTCGCCGAGCGGCGCGCAAATTTCGTTGGCGGAAGCGCGCGGTTGCAGTTTCACCGATAATAATGTCCCATCCGGTTGCGCGCGAAGGAAGCCGGGGAGCGAAACGCAGTCGTCACGAGTCACAGTTTTATTTGCCTTCAGGGTGGGTTGAGAACTTCACGGATAAACCAGTTGGTAGCTGACGAACGCCACGTTTTTGCTGTCGGGCGACCACGACGGAACATTGATCGTTCCCTGTCCGCCAAACAGTTTCGCGAGCACGCTGACCTTGCCATCCGCGAGGGACATGAGCCGCAGTCTCACGTCCTGGTTGGCCGGATGCCCTTTCACGTCTTTGGCGAACGTGATGTAAACAATCCATTTGCCGTCCGGCGACGGATGCGCGAACCAGTTGTTGTAATCGTCGGACGTGATCTGCGTTTGTTCTGAACCGTCCGGCTTCATCCGCCAGATCTGCATCAGGCCGGTGCGTTCGGAATTGAAATAAATAAATTTTCCGTCCGGCGAATAATCCGGGCCGTCATCCAGACCGGTCGCGGTGGTCAAGCGCGTCTCTTGACCGCCTTCAACGGGAATGGTGTAAATGTCAAACTCGCCGTTGCGCTCGGCGCAGTATGCCAGCGTCTTGCCGTCCGGCGACCAGCCGTGCCAATACGACGGTGCGAGCGGCGTGATTTGCCGCGCCGGACCGCCGTTAATCGGCAAAAGGTAAATGCGCGATTTGTTGTCGGTGCCGGTTTGGTCGCTCACGGCGAATTGCGTGCCGTCGGGCGAAATGCCGTGGTCATTGTTGCACTTGATGGCCGCGCCGGTATCGAGCAGTTGCGGCGAGCCGTTGGTGACCGGCAGTTTGTAAATCCGGCCCTGGCTGTTGAAGAGAAAATATTTTCCATCGCGCGACCAGTTCGGTGCCTCGATGTGGTCGCGGGTGTGATAAACCACGCTACGGTCACTGGACGCGATGGCCACGGTTTCGAGCGTGCTTTCAAGCGCGGGCGTCACATTGGCCGGCGTGGAAACGGGCGTGAGTTCGACGTTGGAAAAAACGGCCTTTTCAATCGTCGTATTGTCATGCGCGCAAACGCCGAGGCCGACGTAAAAATCTCCTTTGAGCGGAACGCTCAAATAACCGCCGGCGGTCTTCAATTCCCCGCCCCCGGGCGCGACCCACATCGAAATGTAATCGCCGCGTTTTTCGAGACGCACGCGCACGGGTGCGGAAACACTCGACTGGGTTTCATGCGTCGTCTCGCCGGACATTTCGCGGTATTGCAGCGCGGTCAACCCGCTGCCGTGAACCGCGACATCCGCGTAAGCCGAATTTGCATCAAGCGATTGACGAACTAGCAAACAAGCCTTGCGGTGCGGATTGCCGCCCGTGCCGATGAAGCTGACGTTGGCCGTGAGCGTGAAATCGCCCGACATTTTTTTCCAGATGAAATGAAACGCGTCGTTGGTGAACCACATGTTTTCGCCACCGCCCGCGATAAGGTATTCGCCCTTGGCCGGATCAAAATTCACCGAGCCGGGTTTGAGAACGCTGCCAATGTCGGTCTGCCCGGAAAAAATCCCCAGTTCGGAAGCGCCAAAAACAAGACTCGCGTTCATGGATAAAATGACGAAGGCCAGCCAGACGGTTTTTTTCATAATTTGAGGAAGTTGCGTTTTACCATTTGAGCGTTTCGAGATAATTGAAGCTCTGCGGAACCTGTTGTTCCGACGACGGCGATTCGTCCTCGATGATATACCATTTTATGCCGATTTTTTTTGCCGCCTTCAAAATCGGCGCATAATCAATTTTGCCCGTGCCGACCGCCACGTCGTTGGTCACGTCGGTATGGCCGGTAAGCAAGCCGGTCGGCGTGCTGTCGCGCATTCCCTTGAGGTGCATGAGCTGCCAGCGCTTGCCGTATTTTTTCAGCAACTTCACCGGGTCCTGGCCGGGATGCACCATCCAAAACACGTCCATCTGAAAACTGACGAACTTCGGTTTGGTCCCGCTCATCATCAAATCAAGAAGTGTGCCTTTCTGGTAAGGCTGAAATTCGTAACCGTGCGCGTGATAAAAAAATATCAGGCCGTGCTTGGCGAGCGCTTCCCCGGCCTGGTTGAAAACGGCGATGGCTTCGCGGCAGGTTTTTTCATCGAACGGTTTGTTGTCGTCGTGCGGAATCCACGCGCAGCCGACGTATTTGAGCCCGAGAATTTGCGCGTCATGCGCCACACCTTCGACATCGTCGCGCAAGCGTTCATACGGAAAATGTCCGCTGATGGCATTGAAACCGCGCGCGTCGAGCTGCGTCTTGAACTGTTCCGGCGTGAGGCCGTAGGTGCCGGCGAGTTCCACGTTCGTGATGCCCCAGCTTTTTATCTCGTCCAGCGCGCCCGGCACGTTCGACCCAAGCTGATTGCGCAGGCTGTAAAGTTGCAAGCCGACGTGTTCCTTGCCGGCGGGAGCGGCGGAAGCAGTGGTGGTCATAAGAACTGAAAAGGCCGCGGTTACGAGGATCGGCAAAAGCCGGAAGTTGGGTTTCATGCGGCTAACTAAACCAGAAGGCGCGAAAATAAAAAGTTTTTTTGCGCTCTGGCGGCGACAAGTTATTTGTCTGCCGGGTTCACGAACTTGAACACCAGCGCGGCGAGCGCCCCACCGGCAAGGTCGCCGACAAGGTAAATCCACAGGTTCGCGGATTTTTCAATGTGCATGATGGTGATGCCGGTGGCGACGGCGGGGTTGAACGCGCCGCCGGAAATGCCGCCGAGCGCAAAGGCCATTACCATCACGGTGAAACCGATGGCGAGGCCATAATTGGAATTGCCTGCCGTGGCCTTGGCCGTGGCGACATTCAGCACGACGTAGCAGAGCGCGAACGTGCCGACCAGTTCAGCAATGAGCGCCGGAACAATTTTTATTTCCGCCGGCGTTATTGCCGGATTGCCTTTGAGATAAAGCGCCAGCGAGGCGGCGGCGAATGCGCCGATGATTTGTGAAATCCAGTAGCCGGGCACGTCGCCGCTTGGGCAGCGTCCGCGCAGCCAGACGGCGAGCGTGACGGCGGGGTTGTAATGTCCGCCGGAAACGTGGCCGCCCGCATAAACCATGATCATCAACGCCGAACCGATGGCGAGCGGCGGTAGAAAATTATTCGGTTCACAGCCAATGACCGTCATGCCAACGGTGAGGACGAGAAAGAATGTGCCGATGAATTCAACGAGATATTTTTTCATAAGTAAAAATCTGCCTCAATGCGGGCGAAAGCTTATGCAAGCCCACTTTGGCTTGCGAGCGGAAAAACAAACAGGCGCGGATCGCTCTGCGCCTTTGAATTTTTTCGTAACGGCGTCCCGGCAGAGCGCCGCATTTTCTTTTTCAATCAGCGGCGCTCTGCCGGGACGCCGCTACAAAT
>DMQW01000350.1:4252-4638 GCA_003455565.1 Limisphaerales bacterium | reverse complement strand
GAAAACATTTCCATCTGGAAGGAAATGATCCGGCTCTCGCAAGTCCAGTTCGACATGATTTATTCGCGGCTCAACGTGAAGTTCGACCACGCGCTCGGAGAAAGTTTTTACAATCCGTGGCTCGGCGAAGTCGTTGCCGATTTGCTCGCGCGCGGCATCGCGCGCGAAAGCGAAGGCGCGGTCGGCGTGTTCAGCGACGGTTCGTTGCCGCCGAAGGAAGACCCGTTTCTCGTCAACCGCGACGGCGAATGGATTCCCGATCCCGCGCTCGTGCGCAAAAGCGACGGCGGCTTCAATTACACCACCACGGATCTCGCGACTGTGGATTACCGGCTCAAAACTTGGTCGCCAAACGAAATTGTTTATGTCGTGGACGACCGGCAGTC
>DMQW01000350.1:0-4051 GCA_003455565.1 Limisphaerales bacterium | reverse complement strand
TTCAAGACGCGTTCCGGCGACACGGTTAAGCTTGGCGATTTGCTGGATGAAGCCGTGGAACGCGCCTTCAAAACCGTTTGCGAAAAGAGCGCGGAATTGCCCGAAGCGCAACGGCGTGAGATTGCGCGTGTCGTCGGCCTGGGCGCGGTGAGATACGCCGACCTGCTGCCGAACCGCCAGAGCGATTACGTTTTCAGTTGGGACAAAATGCTCGCGCTGCAAGGCAATACCGCGCCGTATCTGCTTTATGCGTATGCGCGGATTCGGAGCATTTTTAGGAAGGCGAAAGAAACATCGAACATCGAACATCGAACATCGAACATCGAATTGAAAGCACCGGAAGAACTCGCGCTGGCCAAGCACTTGCTCAACTTCGGCCTCACGCTCGAAGCTGTGGCGGAGGAATATCGTCCGAACTTTTTGTGCAATTACCTTTTTGAGCTGGCGGGCAAATTCACCAGCTTCTACGAGAATTGTCCGGTGCTGAAATCCGAAGGGGCGACGCGTGATTCGCGTCTGGCGTTGTGCGACCTGACCGCGCGCGTTTTGAAGCTGGGATTGGAAACGCTCGGCATCGAAACCGTCGAGCAGATGTAAAACCGCCGGAAGGTGTGCTTTAATTTGACCGGAGCGCGGATTGTCCTCAATCCGCAGCGGGTGGCAGGTTTGGACGCGCTGCGAGTTGGGACAACTCGCGCTCCGCTCGCAAGTTTGAAATTCAAATTAGGACGCTTCCCGCCGGAATTGCCGATTGACCGTATTTGTTCGCGTTGCTAGGCTTTGCGTCCGTTCCAAACGGTTTTTATGCAACACACCATTTCAGTTCTCGTGGAAAACAAGTTCGGCGTGCTTACGCGCGTGGCCGGACTGTTCAGCGGCCGTGGCTACAACATTGACACGCTCAACGTCGGCCCGACGCATGAACCGGCGTTTTCGCGCATGACCATCGTCACGCACGGCGATGATTCGACGCTGGAACAAATCGTCAAGCAGCTCAATAAATTGCCGAACGTGATCAAGGTGCAGAATTTCCGCGACGGCGAATATGTGGACCGCGAACTGGTGCTGGTGAAGGTCGGCGTGGATTCCAAGTCGCGCGCCGAGGTCATGCAGATCACGGACATTTTCCGCGCGAAAATCGTGGACGTGCAACCCAAGTCGTTGACCATTGAAATCACCGGCAGCGGCAGCAAGGTGGAAAAATTTCTCGATCTGATGAAGACGTTCGGCGTGCTGGAATTGACCCGCACGGGACAAGTGGCGATGCCGCGGAAGTAATTTTGGGAGGGACGGCGTGTCGCCGTCCCCAATCAAACACCAACGACAAAAATAAATTGGGACGCCGACACGGCGTCCCTCCCAGTAAAATATGGCAAAAGTCTATACCGACAAAGACGCCGATCTCGGCGTGTTGAAAAACAAAACGCTGGCAATCCTCGGCTTCGGCTCGCAGGGCCACGCCCACGCGCTCAACCTCAAGGACAGCGGCCTCAAGGTCCTCATCGGCCTTTACGAAGGCAGCAAGTCCATTCCGGTCGCGCAGGAAAAGGGATTTGAAGTCGTCACCACCGCCGAAGCCGTCAAACGCGCGGACGTCATCATGGTCGCGCTGCCCGACACCAAGCAGGCCGCCGCCTACAAAAAAGACATTGAGCCGAATTTGAGCGCGGGCAAAACACTTTTGTTCTCGCACGGATTTTCGATACATTTCAAGACGATTGTTCCGCCGAAGAACGTGAACATCATCATGGTCGCGCCGAAAGGTCCCGGCCACACTGTTCGCAGCCAATACACCGAAGGCAAGGGCGTGCCGAGCCTCATCGCCGTTTATCAAAACCCCGGCAAGGACGCGAAAAAAATCGCGCTCGCCTGGGCCAAAGGCATCGGCAGCACCCGCGCCGGCGTCCTCGAAACGAATTTCAAAGAGGAAACCGAAACCGATTTGTTCGGCGAACAGACCGTTCTCTGCGGCGGCGCGAGCGCGCTGGTGCAGGCCGGATTTGAAGTGCTCGTCGAAGCCGGTTACTCGCCGGAGATGGCCTACTTCGAGTGCCTGCATGAATTGAAGCTCATCGCCGATTTGATGAACGAATCCGGCATCAGCGGCATGAGATTCTCGATTTCCGAAACTGCCAAGTGGGGCGACGTGAGCGTCGGCCCGAAGATCATTGATGCCAGCGTGAAGAAACGCATGGCGGCGGCGTTGAAAGACATCCAGTCCGGCAAGTTCGCCAAAGACTGGGTCAAGGAATACGAAGGCGGCTACAAACGCTACAACGCGCTCTTGAAGAAGGGCGAGAAGCATCCGATTGAAAAAACCGGTGCCAAACTCCGCGCGATGATGCCGTGGATGAAAAAACATTCCATCAAAGGCGCGCAAGCCGCGTATTGATTAAAGGCTTAAAACAAAAGGCCGCTGGAGGAATCCAGCGACTTTTTTTTTAAAAATTTTTAACCACAGATGAAACACAGATAAAACTGTCACCAAGGATACATCAATCGGAAAAACTTGGATGTTCCTGACATTGAATTGGTGACAACATACGTTCCACCCGCAACGACTGGCGAAGGGGTTACTGTGTTCCAAACCGCAGACGAGCCAAGGTTCGACGAGGATTGCAAAACAAAGTCTTCGGTGGAATTTGTCGGCCATGTAAAAATCATGTTTGTTCCCTGCTTTATGCTGCCAAGGTTCAATCCGGTAAAATTTGCGGTGACGACTTTACTCGTATTCATCACCAAAGAAGGCGGGTTCGCTGTGCTATTCACATCCCCGCTCCAGCCGACAAATTGCTGACCTATGTCTGGCACGGCCGTCAACACGTTGGTATTTCCAACTGGATATTTATTCGCGGAAGGGTTGACCGCCACATATCCACCCGCGCCGTAAATTACCGTGAGTGCCACCTGATTTACCGGCAATGCAGCGAATAATGAAGACACAGTCGGATTAGCCGTCGTCACTGCAAAATAAAGGGGATTTTGATTGCCGCTCGCAGCATTGCCCCACAATCCAAAATAGTTACCCGGATTTGGAACGGGAGTAATTTGGACTGTGGCACCATAAGCATAAAGCGGCGCAATTGGATATGCCAGCAAGGCTCCGCTTCCGGCAACCGTTGTGCTTAGCGTTGTGCCGAACACCGCTTGCACATTTTTATCACCGTTCATGGTGATGTTGTTTGTAGGATTTGTTCCAGTGGCATCGCCAGACCAGCCAATGAACGTCCAGCCGGAATCAGGTAAAGCGATTGCGGTAACGACCGAATTGCTCGCATAGGGTTGAGTGGCAGGATTAAGAACGATGCTGCCACCGCCCGGAGCATAGGTGAAAAGATAAAACGTGGGGATGACAATTATATTGAGAGGGGCGGACAAAACTGATTGCGAAAAATCCGAGCTATAAGCAATCGCCCGAAGCGTGCTTGTTGTCGAAATGACAAACGAGCCCGTGTATGGAGTTCCACTGAAGTCCGGCTGACTGCCATCAAGCGTGTAGAAAATTGCTCCACCTGAAAAAAGCGATTGCAAGCTGATGTCAGCTTGGCCGACAACGGTTGCCGGCGAACCACGCTGTCACAGTGCAATTGGTGAGTAGATAAATCTGTGGAGCAAAATCAGTGACGGCAGTTAAATCTGACCCTCCAAAAAGAAGCAAAAACTTGTGCCATGATTCAGCGGGATTGAGTCGAATTTGTCCATTAATCTCCGGTCCGGGCGGGCCATCATATGTAACATTGCTCAAATACCATCCGCTGTTTGCCTGGATTTGAATGTTCACAACCGTTCCGGTGGGATAGGTTCCAGTTCCTGTTATTGTTCCGCCCTGCGAGGGATTGGCAATAGCTGTCACAGTGGTATTGGTCAAATCAGCATGGGCATTCTTAATCGTCAACAAAACCAGAATGAGAATGACAACATTTAGGTAAGTGCATTTTTTCATAAGCGATTTCTTTGCCGCCAAGGCTATTGATTTCTGAATACGACTCTATAGGAACAAATCGGTGGTGTCAACTGCTTTATGAAACTTGTCGGAACTCCATGAGAATGT
>DMQW01000278.1:1193-3218 GCA_003455565.1 Limisphaerales bacterium | reverse complement strand
ATTTTCCCCACGACTTGCCTTTATTACACGGATTTTCAGAAAGATAAAGCATCGTGGCCAGGCGCATCTCCACGCGCCGGAAACAGCCGGTGAAAGCAAGCTGCTCGCACTGCGTGAGCAGTCCCGCCATTTCGCCGTTGACATCGCCGAGGCGCGATTTGATTTGATGCTCGACTAGGGCGCGGACCTCGTTCGTGGTTTTGTCCACGAGGACGGATAATTCAAAAGTGAAGGCCACGCGGCTGGCGACCTGCTCATCACGTTCCAATTTATCGGCCAGCGCGCTGGTGCCGAGCCAGAGCTGCGGCGCGTGAGTGTCATTCCAAAGTTCCGCGAGAAATTCCATGGCCGGCAGCGAGAGCCGGTGAGCCTGGTCGATCGCGAGCAACAAATCCGAATCGCACAACCGCTTCACCAGCTCCGCATACATCAGCCGGCGCCGGTTCCCCGTGCGCTTGCGCGGTCCTTGAACTCCAAGCTGTTTGAACAGCCGCGACCGCACGGCCTCCAGCGAGCCGGTTTCCCGCGAAATAAAATTCAGCAGCGTCGTCTCGTCATTGGAGCGCAGTAAAATTGCGCCGCGAGTTTTGCCAATTCCCGCCCGCCCGATGCCTTTGCCCATTATTCGGCAGCGCCGGACCATTTTGGCGGCGCTGGCGATCTGCTCGCTGACCGGCGTCTGGATGGTTGGGATGCCGGCGAGATTATCCACAGACCTGCGTTCGAGCCAGGCGGAGAATTTGCGCTCCACTTTGGCGATGTCTCCGGGATAGAGGCAACCATCGTCGTTCAGATACTGGCTCACCACGGCGTCATTGAGTCCGCAGGCGCGGGCGAGTTTGGAGTTGGAGGTTTTGCCCGTGGTGCGGAGCAGCCGGAGATTTTCCCGCAATTCCAGGTCGCAGGGAAAACCCTTTTTTATTTCAGTTAAGGTAGAGTTCATTTATTTTTAAGAAGTTAATCCGGCATGGTCATCATCGCGGCACGGGCTTCGGCGACGGCGGTTTTCTTTTCGCTGCCGAGCGCGCCCAGCACCGCGTTGTTGTGCTCCAAATCCTCGGCGCGGTTTTTAGCCAGGCGCCCCCCCATTTTGGTGAGCGGTTCCAGCAGCTCGCGCTTGACCTGCTCGGCCATGCCGATGCGCCGCTGCACCGCCGCGTCGTCGGCGCGGTTCACACTGCCCCAAAGCTTCAACGTGCCGAGCCAGGCCCCCTTGCGGTTGGCGCGCGCGTCGTAAATAAAGAGGAGATCCGGCACCATCGGGTTGATGACCGTTTCAAACTCGTCGCCGGCGGAAAAATGATGAGCCAGAAAACGCAGCGCGCTGGGGGCGACATCCTGATCCTCGATCACCACCAGGCCGTTTTTCGTGACGCGGGAAATCTCCGGACGGTGCGCGGGATACAATAGTTGTGCCAGCGCCTCGCGCCGCCAGGGAACCAGTTCGCCGCGCCGCGAATCAAACACTTCGCGCGGCGAAAGTTTCCGCGCCGACGCCTTGCAGACCGCCAGAATGGCGCGCTGATCATCTTCCGACCGGCCCTTCAGCCGTTCCTCAAAATCCGCGCGCGCGACCAGGCCGATGCCAGGCAGATCGAAATCCGTCGTCACCAGCCCGGCCTCGACGAATCCCTCAATCATGTGTTCCGTGCCCGGCATGATGCCGCGCCGGTTCATGCGCTCGTTGATCTCGCCGATGGCGCGCACCGCCTCATTGAACTCCGGCAGCGGCTTGCGCAGGTTTTGGAAAACCCATTCCGGCAGCGCCGGCATTGCGCGCAGCATCAGGTCCATCTCCTTGCCGCGACCGATCAAATCCTCCGGCGCATTCACGCGCGCATGGCTGCCCGTCTGGCCGGGGAACACCAGCCGCTCGCCGGTCTCATTGTGCGTCAGATTCCAGAAACTTTCGATCAGCGCGCGCGTGCGAAAATTCCCCTTCGCCGCGCCCGCGAACTGGCCGAGGAACGCCGTGGAATTATTTGTTTCGCCGACGCGGCAGGTCACCGCGCCACCGCTCAACCG
>DMQW01000278.1:0-1059 GCA_003455565.1 Limisphaerales bacterium | reverse complement strand
CCGCTCAACCGGTGGATCAAATCAATAACCGCATCGCTCGCCGTTGCCGTGCCCGCTTCCAGATTGAGCCGGGTGCCTTTGGGATGGTGGCCGTATTTTCCAAAAATCGCGGCGAGCAGAAACAGCATGTCGTTTGGGTTGAGATTCGTCCGCGTCTCATCATCGCGGCGGACGCGCGGCTTGATGCACCAGTCGAAGAGGCACGCGCTGAATACGTCCATCGCCCCGAGCTGCTGCGGACGCACGCGCTGGCTCCGGTCAATCATCACGGTTTCAACGTCGTGCCACACGTCGTCGAATTGCAGCTCTTGGAAAAAATACATCTCGCGTCGCGTCGTATAGACCAGGGGCCGATACTCCGCCGCCGCGCGCAAACCCTGGCGCGCCGCCTTGAGTTCAAATTTCGAGGGCGCGTGGCGCGAGAAATTGGAATACGTCCAGCCCTGAGGCAGCCGCGCGCGGCCGGTTCCATGAGGAACCCCGGGAATGTCCGCGCCCGTGAAAAACTCCCGGCACAGTTTCTTGAACGCCGTCCGGCACTTGCGGCCGTTCTCGACGCACAAAGTTTTAAAATAGCCGTAGGTCTCGTTGGAAACTTTTTCAGCGAGGCGGCGGCTCGGCGCAAAGTCCGGGTGCCGCGCCGCGTTGATCAGCCCGGCCGCGCCCGATCTTTTCCAGGCGTAGTATTTGGTGACGACCGTGCCGAAGCCCAGGCCGGTGTCCGCCGCAATTTTTTTCAGGCCATGCGTCGCCGGGCCGGTGATGGCCGCGAAAATGTCCGCCAGGGTTTGCACCTCGGCGCGGTCGGCCTCGGGGATCCGTGCCAGCGATAGAATTTCAAAGTTCATAAATTATTTAACAAAGCCGCGCGTGGTGGTTGAGTGGTTGGAATAGTCAGGGAGTTTTGCCGCAGGGGAATGTCCATCGGGCTGACGCCACGCGCGGCGTCGGCGTGCAGATAGATTGCGGTGGTTTCGATGCTGTCGTGGCCGAGCAGGATTCTAACCGTCTCAATGTCATTGCCCATTCGCATGGAGTGGGTGGCGAAGGCGTGGCGGA
>DMQW01000418.1:2006-4186 GCA_003455565.1 Limisphaerales bacterium | reverse complement strand
GCATTTCCATCGGCAATTTTTTCATGGCAGCCTCCGAAAAATGGTTTGTCCCAGCACCAGTTCAATCAGCAGCAACGCGAGTCCGCCCGCAACCAGCCACGGAAATAGTTCCTTGAACTCCGTGTATTTATTGATGACCGCCTCGGTTTTTTCCAGCTTGTCAATTTCCGCGTAGATCTGCTGGAAGCGTTCCGCGTTGTCCGCGCGATAATATTTTCCGCCCGTCTTGTCCGCGATTTTCTGCAACGTGTCCTCATCCACGTCCACCGGCATCATCTGATAAACCTTGCGACCGAACATGTCCACGCCCGGCATCGGCGCCATCCCGCGCACACCGATGCCGACCGTATAAACTTTCGCGCCCAGCGTCGCCGCCGCGTCCGCCGCCATGAGCGGATTCAATTTGCCCGCGTTGTTTTGTCCGTCCGTCATCAGAATCACGATTTTACTTTTCGACTTCAAATCGCGCAGCCGGTTCACCGCCGTGCCGAGCGCGTCGCCGATAGCCGTTTGATTTTGATTGATGGAACCGATCTCCAACCGGTCCAAATTCTCCTGCAAAAAATCATGGTCCAACGTCAGCGGCGTGGCGATGAACGCCTGCGACGCGAACACCACCAGCCCGATGCGGTCGTTCGGGCGTTTGTCAATGAACCCTTTCAGAACCGAGCGCGCCAGGTTGAACCGGTTCACGCGTCCGCCTTTGACCACAAAATCTTCCGACAACATGCTGCCTGACAAATCGAACGCCACAGCGATGTCCACGCCGCTGGCTTTCACGGTCGTCTCGCTTTTCATCAAACGCGGCTGTGCCAGCGCCACGATGAACAATGCCAGAATCAGCCAGCGAAGCGTCAGCAAAAATCCTCCTGCGCGTGAACGCCGTGCGCGGGTCAACCCTTCGACCAATCGCAAAGACGAATAAAGAAACGCCGGCGAACGGCCGCGTTTTCCTTTCAGCCACGCGAGCAGCGGCAACAGCAACAGCAGCAGTAAAAAATATGGATGGGCGAAAGCCATTTATGATTTGCGATTTACGATTTCTGCCGGTTGTTCGTTTCCGCTTTCCGCTTTTGTTTCGCCCGGTTCAGTTTCTTCAACCAGTTTCACGGCCGAGCGATGCAATTCGCGCAACTCGTTTTCACCCGGTTCATATTTGGCGAATTTCACGAGGTCGCAGCTCTCCAAAAACTTGCCCAGTTTTTCCTTCTGTTCCGGCGATAGCAAATCCGTCGCCTGCAACTCGCGCAGAAATTCCTCGGTTGTCCGTTCCGGCGCGCGAAAATCAAACCGCTCTTCGAGATAGGTGCGGATTGTATCCGAAACCAAAATGCAGAACGTCTTTGGCTGCGCGATGAATGCGAGTGATTCTTCCAGTTTTTGCTTCGCGCGAACGTGCGCGGGAACCGGCGTCGGCGTCGGCGCACTGGCTTTCCGCTTCTGCCACCAGCGCCAAACAAAGAACGCCATCGCAATAATGGTCAGGGCTGCAAGCACCCACCAAAGCCATTCCCAGCCGCTCGGAATTTCCACCGGCGGCTTGATGTCGCGGATGTCGTTGGCGACCGAAGCGGCGGTTTGAGTTGTTGCATTCGTAATCATCCGTGCAACCTCCGTTTCTCCCGCGTCTCAAAAAATCTTCCCAGCGTCGCGCCGTAAGCCTCGTTCGTGCGGAGTTGAATGGAATCAATGCCCGACGAACGAAACTGCCGCGCCAGATCGCCAAACTGTTTCTGCTGCCGCAACGCGAACGCAGTGCGGCTGCTGGCGCTGCCAGTGTTCACCTCCAAAATTTCGCCAGTCTCCGCGTCTTCCAAAACCAGTCGGCCCAGCGCGGGCAGTTCCAGTTCATGCCGATCGGTGATTTGCACCGCCACGACATCGTGCTTGCGATTCAACATGCGCAATCGGGTTTGCGTCACTTTTGAAAGCGTGCCAGCCGCGTCAGGTGTGATGAAATCCGACACGACCACCGTAATCGCCCGGTGCGCCGTGACACGCGCCATGAATTCCAGCGCGTTCACCAGATTCGTCCCGCGTCGCTTCGGCTCGAAGAACAGCACTTCACGGATCACGCGCAGGACGTGGCTGCGGCCTTTGCGCGGCGGGATGAATTTCTCCACCTCGTCGCTGAAGAGGATGAGGCCGACCTTGTCGTTGTTGCGGATGGCGGAGAAGGC
>DMQW01000418.1:0-1749 GCA_003455565.1 Limisphaerales bacterium | reverse complement strand
GCGCGCACGTCGTCGCCGGGCTGGTATTCGCGCACCTCGTCGAAGTTCATGCCCTGGCCCTTGAAGACGGAATGGTATTGGCCCGCGAGCGTTTCGGTCACGATGCGATTCGTGCGCAGCTCGATCTGCCGGATTTTTTTGAGAATTTCGCGGGGAATCATGCCGGGGAAAAGGATGAAGGGTGAATGATGAAGGATGAATTCGCGCGGGCGAAAAACCTCGCTTGCGTAACAAATTGAAAGGAGTAAATTGCCGCCATGAGTGCGACGGAAATTCTCGAACAAATCGAACAGTTGCCGCTGGACGAGCAATACAAAGTTGCCGAAAAAGTCTGGGAAAAATATGGCGACTTCGACGACGAGCTTACGCCCGAACAAATCGCCGAACTCGACTGCCGCGCCGAACGTGCGCTCGCACATCCCGAACGCTGCCGCCCGCTTGATGATGTCGTGGCTGATATTGAAAAACGATTTCGCGCCACGCGATGAGTTTTCGGGTGGTCATTGAGGAGGAGGCCGAACGGGAATTCGCCGATGCGGTTGTTTTTTACGACGAGCGCGAGCCGGGAGTCGGACAAAGATTCGCCAAAGAGTTGCAGGTTTTTTTTCAAAAAGTTTGCCAAGACCCCGAACGCTTTCCTTTTGCCAGCCGGCTGACGCAAAAAGCCAAAATGCCAGACCCGTGGCCGTATTCCGTATTCTTCGTTGTCAAACGCCAAACTTCCGAGGTGATTATCAGCACCATCTGGCATGGCTCGCGGAATCCGGCGGAACTGCGGTGGCGGCTGAAATGAAAAGCACGTGAGCGTTTCGGTCACGAGGCGGTTCGTGCGCAGCTCGATCTGCCGGATTTTTTTGAGAATCTCGCGGGGAATCATGGGAATGCAGAATTATGAATGCAGAATGATGAATTGGCGGACAATCCTCATGACTTTTTCAAATCGCTTATGTGCCGGCGAAGTTGCTCAACCGTCAAAGGTGGTTCAGCGCGATGAATCATTGCATGACAGTTCGGACAAACTGGAATCAAATCTTTAATTGGGTCTATTTCGTATTCCTTGCCAATTTTTCCAATCGGAACAACGTGGTGAACATGAGTAAAATTTTCGCCAATATCGCCGTAAACATTCGCAAAATCGAATCCACAAACTGCGCAAATATAACCGTGGTGCGCGACACAAGCTGCGCGAGCTTTTGGGTTGCGTTCGTAAGCGTTGATTGTGACCGATACTCGCGTGCCTTCAGAATATTTTTCTGGCGAAGAAATTTCTTCGGCCAGTGTAACCGAACTAACGTCGTCATAATCTGACGCAAACCAGTCACCACCAACTTTTGATAATTTTCTTTTAGTGAGCTTCTGAGTAAATCCGCCAATTTTAGCCCGACCTTCTTTGTCATCCTTTCTGTGCATCGGAAAGGTCATTAACTGGAATCCATCTTCCTCAATCAAACGAATGTGTTCACGCGATTGAACAAATCCAGCTCTCATACCGCGCTGATTTTCTTTCCAATCTTCGGAGAAAATTCTTGTCCTTTTGCCAACAGTATCCCGATCCCACGCGCCAAAAATGATTATTCGTTTGGCCTCGTTGATAAACGACCAACTCCACTGCCAATTTTTGCAGGTTGCTCCTTGCGATTCGATGAAGTCTCTTCGATTCATTCTACATGGCGCTGAATTTCATTCTGCATTCTTCATTCATCTTTCTGCCTTCGTTTTCATGGCACGGGCAGTTCATCAAAGATTTTC
>DMQW01000201.1:2406-3648 GCA_003455565.1 Limisphaerales bacterium | reverse complement strand
GAAATCGTTTTGCCGGCGGCATTGGTCTTGGTGAGCGTGCTGTCGCCGTGACAATCGAGACAATCGCCGTCCTTCATACCGGCGAAGGCCGGAACCGCCACGAGCAGCAATAGCGCAAACCACAGGCATAAACCGCGTTTCATACACCATTGTCCGCCGAAATGGCTGGATAAAACTCCACCTGCGTTGCCAACTACTCCCCAATTTTTGAAGCGTAAAACCGCATTCAACTCCGGCTGCATACCTGAATTCATGATGGATTCCGGGATTCGCCTTCCGTCTGGCCGGCTGGGCCTGTCCACCGTGGTTTTTATCGGAGAAGAACGCGGAATAGATTTTGCCGTTCCGCTGCAACCGCACGAAGAAACCGTGGTTATACTTTTCCGGCTGATCAATCCGGCAGATGCCCGGCGTGCTTGACGGTGTGTTCATAATTCGCTTGCTTGCCTCGCCGAAATCCGATCAGGGCGGATGCAAGCGCGGTCGCCGGTCGCGGCGAAGCCTTGCGTAGCCGGAAGGATGGCGGGGAGCAAGGCATTCAAAGTTGGGTGCAGGCCACGCCTGCTCCCGGCTGGCAGGCGCTTCAGCGCAGCCACCTCCGCATCATCAGTCCGGTTTTTAATCGCGTCGGACATCAGAGCTTTCTTGAGGATGGATTTCAAACCAACCGTCGTTATCCCACACCAGCTTGCCTTTGGCAACGATCACCGCGTCCTGGTCCGCGAACATCGATTTCTCGACGGGCACTTTGCCAAGGAAGATTTCCAACCGGATGAACCGGCCCTCCGGCAGTGGCGGCAGTGGAATCGAAGCCCCGTTGATTGTTAGTGAATTCAGTCGCAGATCCACGGTCAGAAAGCGGTCTGACGATACCCGATGTTGCACCACCGTCCCACGCGCCTCGGCGCGCAATTGGTAATCCTTCCAGCCTTGCAGACCCAGGCACTTGAGTGGCGTCGTCGAAAACCCGGTGACCACCGCCAACAGGCTCACTTTGGGTGCCGGCTTGACGCTCAAGTTCCTTTGGATGGCCGGGATGACTGGTTCCGCAACCGTTGGCGCGGCCGTGCCAAAGATCACGAACTGGTGATTTGAGTAACGGGGTGCGGCACACCCGCTGCCAAGCAGACAACCTCCGAGCAATAGAAAGCCGGCCGCATTCTTGAGCGTCATGTTCATCACAATTTTAGGTAGTGTTATAGTTTGGTTGTAGCGGCGGTCTGTGACCGCCGAAAACGGCGC
>DMQW01000201.1:0-2092 GCA_003455565.1 Limisphaerales bacterium | reverse complement strand
GCCGAAAACGGCGCTCACAGAGCACCGCTACAGCGAAAAAGTTTGAAACTATACCACTACCCAATTTTAAGGCTATATTAAATATGGCGTGGTGGATGCCAATTTACCATGAGCCAGAAATCCAGCCGCCATCCGTTCACGGCTTGAGCCGGAAAAACAAATTCCCCGCCGGTGGCGGCCGTTTTGATTTCGTGGATGCCGGTTCGACGAATTACTGGAACCGGTTTTACCGCCGGCCCTGGTCGCCGTGAGCGGAACGATTTTTCCATCCGGGAGTGGCCGAAATGGTGGCTTGGCATTGAGCCAATGTCGTTGGCCCATTCAGGGCCACCGGCACCTTGAACCCTCAGCCAAACCGGTCAAACTGAAACCGGCTTTGAAAGACCGCCAAGGCAAGCTGGTGGAAACGGAATTCCCGTTTTCCATTCATCTGCCCAGGCCCAATTTTCCGACCGCAGGCCAGCCGGTTTTACGGCATCAACGGCCGATAGGCGCGGATGCGGTAGAACTCCTGGTTGTTGGCATCAAAAAAGCCCGTGACACCCACGCCCGGAACCGAAAAGTAACCATAGTCCGCCCACGTCGGATTCTGATCCAGGGCGGAGCGGTATTGCACCGCGTAAAACCGCGTGGGCTGGCTGTTCCAGGTGAACTGGTTGTAATTGGCCGCGAGCACATTGCGCCTGAACGAGGTGATGCGCAGCACGTCCGCCGCATCGTTCGGATTGGTGCCGGCGAGGTATTCAGCCAATTATTGCTTCAACCGGAAAAACAAGTTCCCCGCCGGCGACGGGAGGGTGATGCTGCTCGTGCCGTTGGTGGCCGTGATAGTGTAGACGCTCGACGTCCAGCTTCCGCCCGCGAGATTGCTGTTCTGCTGCAAGGTGTAGCTGCCCGTGTCCGGCCACAAAACGATGATGCTGTTGCCGGCATGGGTGATGGTCAGGTTGGGCAATCCCGCCGTTTGCACCACGGAAATGAGACTCCAGAAACCGCCGGTCAGCGAGTAACTGCCGCCAGTCAGCGGCCCGCCGGCATCGTGCTGGCCGATGGTGCCGCTGACTTGATAAGTGCCGCCCGTGCTCGTGCCGCCGCCCCCGGCGATTTTATACCAGTCAATGGAATAGCTTTGCGCGTGGGCCATCCACGCGATTCCGAGCAGCAACGCTGCACTCCAGCGTCCGATGTTCATGCGAGCAAGGGTTTTCATAATTAAGATTTATTTTTGTTCTTCCAGCCATTGTTCGTAACTGCGTTTGGGCAACGAAAGCCCGGCCACGCTCAACACCGTGTCCGTCTTTTCCGTCGCCAGATAAAGCATGAATCCGCCGGACATCTCGATGACCGCGCTCACGTCGCCGGGCTGGCGCAACTGGACGCGCAGCACGTTCTGCAACTCCGGCGGCAGTTCCTCGAAATAAAACTTTCGCTCCTCGCCGCCACGCGACGGTGAGGAAAGAACCTGTGCATTCGGGCCGAAATGTTTCTTGATTTCGATTTCGTCCGCGTTGGGCGTGTTGGTTTCCGCCGGGCGCGCGGCGAGTTGCCAGGTCGTTTCGCTCACGTCGTTGGAATGGGTTTGCTTGAGCAGAGCCAGAAGTTTCGCGACCAAATCGTTCGTAGCAGCCGACGTGAGGGGGCTCGAACTGTCTGGTTGAGAGTTGAGGGTTGAGGGTTGAGGGGAAGATGTTTGAGCCTCGTTACCTCGGCTGCTACGAGCTTTGAGGAGTTGTCCGCGAACTCTCTCCATCTCGCGGCGTTGCGGCGCGTGGAGCACGTCGTCGTTGGCGAATTTCTCCCGCAACCGGCGTTCGACGAGGATGGGTTTGGCGAAAACATTCGCGAAGCGCGCCGGGTCGTGGCCCAGCGCGGCTTTGATTTCTGCCAGCATTTCCGGTGCGCGGGTGGTGGTGTTGATGCGCTGCACCTCGGCGTCGAGCATCGCAGGCGTGACTTCCACGCCGTAGGTTTTCTTGAGCGCGGCTTCCTTGCGCAAGTCCTGCCGGACGAGGTTCTCCAACGTGACCGGGAGCAGCACCTGCTCGAAGGGTGGTTTCTCGCCGAGGCGGTGGTTGTAATAGATGCGCTCAAT
>DMQW01000443.1:1242-3238 GCA_003455565.1 Limisphaerales bacterium | reverse complement strand
GTGGGCTCGGAGATGTGTATAAGAGACAGCCACCGTCATGGCCATGGCGGCGAACAGGAACGACCGGGCACGTTGCGCGAAATCAATGCCCAGCGTGGCAGACTTGTTAATCAAAACCCGGACTTGGGACAAAGGCACCGGATTGACTCGGTCCGTTAGTTGTTGGAACAGCGTTTCGTAAAGCGGCGAAAATTTGTCGTTGGACCGGTGGTTCAAGAGCAGCAGTTTCCGTTTTTTCCCGATCGCTTCCGCCACCACGCCGGCCAGCGAGTCCAGTCCGCCCGAGAACAGGGCGAGTCGTTCCGGCCGGCTGAATTTTCCCGCCGCCGTCTCAATGCCCAGGAAGGTTTGCACCTCGGGGGCGTTGGCCGCGCCATAGAATGTGAAATCAAAATAATCTTCGGCGAGAAATTCCAGCGTCCGCTGCAACGTCTGTTTCACTTCCGCCGAATTCCAAAATTCCGGCGCGCGCACCGGGATGTGATAATGGAACGTCCGCCGCCACATGCTGCACATGGTGTTGAGATCATTGTCACTCACCCGGTGCATGGCCTGGTCGCCGCTGTAAACGTAAGCGGCAATCTCCAGAAAATCTTCGTAGTGCGCGGGCAGATTCCGCCAGAATTTGTCGTAAAGCTGGGTGACTTCCAGATGCACGTTGGTCCGGCCCGCTTTCGGCCACAGGTTCAGGCTTTTGACCTTCCAGCCGTCAGGTTGCGCCCCGGGCGGCAGGCCGCCACAGTAAAATGCCATTTTAGTTTCCATTGGTCGTCGCTCGTGTTCGCAGTTCGGCCCGCATTTTTTGCATCCCATACCAGCCAAAACCTTCGGCGGTTTCCCGGGAAATGTCCCCGCCATCTTCTTTCAGGTGTTTGGCGAACCATTGGGTCCCGTATTTTTTCACCACTTCGGATGACTCAGCGCACAAGGTTCGCAGCGCCCCTTCAAACTGTCGCTTTTGGTTGGTGGTCTGAAACTTGTGCCCCAGATGCCGCGCCAGTTCGCGGCTTAAAAAATATCCCAGGGATTTGTTGGTCAGTCCGCCGACGTAAGACTGGTAAACTTGGGCGAAAACTTTTGGCTTTCCGATGTCTTTCAATGCCGATTCGACATCCTGTTTGCTCGGTTCAAACATTCCGCCCAGCCGCTCGCCCAGATAGCCGGTCACGGCACCAGCCAGAGCGCGTCGGGATACCTCGCCAAAATCGGAACGCTCGCGGGTTGCCTCCATCGCCGACTCGAAGGAATTGCATAGATCGGAAACGACATCCACGACCGAGTTTGCTTCTTGTCTCACCAGCCAGTATTGCGCCAGATGCTCCAGCGGATGGGTTTTGGTGGCCGAAACTCCCAGTTGTGTCAGCAACCAGATCGCCTCGCGAAACCCAGCGTCGTTTTGCACCCAGGCCATCGCCAGCTCCGCCGCTTTCAAGGTGGCATCGGCCACCTGTGCCGCGTCCGCCCCGTCGGAAATGATGCGGCTGACCTCATCCCACTCTTTTGTCCGCGGAAATTTGCCAATGAGTGAATGTCCCATGATCGCGGTTAAATTTGTGATAATCGCGGCGGCATCCTCGCACGGCGAAGCCCTCTCGCGTTAAAAAATAGCTGATAGAATAATTTTCCCGATTTCGAGAGGCCAACCATCCTTTGCTGATTGTATTACAGCCGTTGCTGTCGAATTTTCACCCCCTTGCCGCTTGGTTTCTGCCTCTCCAAAGGTTCGCGCTCGCCTCGGGACGGCGGTTTCATTATTCTCCGCGCCAATGCCGACGCTGAACTGGATTGGAAAAGAAACCGTGGTGAACCATCACCATCAGGTTCCGTTTCGGCTGCTCAAGGACGTGCCGGAACTGGCGGCGGGCGACCCCGGCAGCGGCAATCTCATCGTGCAGGGCGACAATCTCGTCGCGCTCAAGGCGCTGCTGCCTTACTACGCCGGCCAGGTCAAGTGCATCTACATTGACCCGCCTTACAACACCGGCAACGAAGGCTG
>DMQW01000443.1:644-988 GCA_003455565.1 Limisphaerales bacterium | reverse complement strand
ACAACACCGGCAACGAAGGCTGGATTTACAACGACAACGTCAACAGTCCGCTCATCCGCGAATGGCTTGGCAAAGCCGTTGGCCGGGAAGCCGAAGACCTGTCCCGCCACGACAAATGGCTCTGCATGATGTATCCGCGTCTCGCGTTGCTCCGGCAATTCTTGCGCGAAGATGGCGCAATCATCGTCAGCATTGACGACAATGAACCATCTCATCTTCGCATGGTAATGGATGAAATTTATGGTGAATCATGCTTTGTCGCGGAACTCATTTGGAAAAGTCGCCAACACCTCGACAGCCGTTCCAAAACAGGCGTTTCACTCGACCATGAATATGTCCTCGTC
>DMQW01000443.1:0-419 GCA_003455565.1 Limisphaerales bacterium | reverse complement strand
TCGACCATGAATATGTCCTCGTCTATGCGCGAATTTCCGGCGGCGTTACATTTCGCGGGAAAGCACGCGACACGACGAAATATAAAAATCCTGACAGTGACCCACGCGGCCCGTGGATGAGCCGCAGTATTCTTGGTTTGGCTACTGCCGAACAACGCCCAAACTTGCACTACGAATTGACCGACCCGATAACCGGCAGAAAGTATCCTTGTGCCAAGTCAACTGGCTGGCGCTACTCGAAAGAAACGATGGCGAAGCTGATTGCTGAAGGCCGAATTCTCTTTCCAAAAAAAGAAGGCGGAAGACCACGCGAAAAACTTTTTGAAGCAAACTTGCAAACAGCTTTTACTGGATTTCCGAGCATCATTGACGGTGTTTTTACCGATGAAGGCACGCTCGCAATTCGCGATATTCTTGGC
>DMQW01000186.1 GCA_003455565.1 Limisphaerales bacterium | reverse complement strand
GCCGCCGCTGAAATCCACGACGCCCGACGACGCACTGCCGCTGACGCTTTGCGCGGAATTGTCGCCGATGGCCAGCGTCGCCACGCGGTCAGGGCCGGCACCGCGCAGAAAAATTGTCGGACTCAAATTCGTGAACGCTGGATTGAAACTCAAAGCCGCGGAAGTTTTTTGCCGGCCAATCGTGATCGTGTCCGCATAAATCTCGTTTTCGATTCCGAGATAAATCTGGCTCGCGCTGCCGCCGTTTGAACCGCTGTCCGCTGCACAGATGCCAGGCGAACCGGACGCGACGATGGTGTTCGTCCGCGCCAGATACAACGTGCCGACCGGACGGTTCACCGGGCCAGCCACGCCGACGAGAACCTGATTCAACACCGCGCTGAAATTTCCCAGACCGGACATATCCAGCGTCGCGCGCTGCGAACCATTGTTCGCGCTGCCCTGCCGCACAATCAAATCCGCATTGTCATTGTTGATGTTCAGCGAGCCGCCGACTCCAGTCACAGTTGTAAAAACTGTCTGCGCACTGCCGTTGTCCGTCTCCGTGCCAACGATGAAGCCGTTCGCACCGAGAAGATTCAGCGTGCCGCCGGACGAAATCAAAGTCGTGTGATTGCCGTTCGTGTTGCCGAATTGCAGCGACGCGATGCTGCCGCCGAAACCGGCGTCCACGACATTGTTCACATTGGAAACCGCGACGCCGATTGCGCCGGCGTCGAAGAATTTCACGTCGTCCAAAAACTCCGGCGTTTCGGTCGGCAGCCAGTGGCCGGCCGTGGACCAGTTGTTCGCGCCGGTGCCCGGGCCGTTCCAGACTATTTTCGCTACGGCGTGGCTCGAAACGGTGAGCGTGAAACTGCCGCTAGCGGTGAGGCCGCTGGGATCGGTCACGGTCACGGTGATGACGGCGATGCCGCTTTGATTTGCGAGCGGAGTGACGGTGACGGTTCGATTTGCTCCGCTGCCGCCGAAAACGATGTTTGAAACCGGAACGAGATTTGGATTGGAGGAATCGCCATTGACGGTGAGATTGCTGACGGCGGTTCCGCTGATCGTGAATGAAATCGGGTCGGTCGAGACGCTTGGCGCAATCGTCCGGTCGGCGATGCTGGAAATCGTCGGTTCCGAACCCAGCACCGACAGCACGAGTTGCGGACAGCTGGCGGCATTGGCATTTTCGCGCGAGGCGTAATCCACGGTGTTTGTGCCGATGGAAAATAATTGCAGCGAAAGTTGTTTGTCGGCGGTGAGCGCGTCGAGAACCTGCGGCGTCACGTCGAACGAAACGGTTCCGTTCGTTGCCGGCAGCCACGTCGCGAAACGCTCGCCGCCGCCGGGCTGATTGTTCCACGTCACGCCGGTTTCCGTCCAGTTATTCGAGTTCGCCACCGCGACACCTTGCTCAATTCCATTGGCACCGATGGCCAGCGGCGTCAGAACAATCCGCGCCTGCGAGATTTTTCCCGACACGCCGGTCAAATCCCAGCGCAGATAGGCGCGCTGCTGGTTGTTGGCCGAAGCGTCCTGCCGAACGGTGAAATTGGTGGCCGTGCCAAAATTATTCGCCGCGCTGGTGCCGCCGCGAACGGTGGCGTCCGCCGCCGGCGTGAGCGAAGTGACCGTGCCGGCGGCGTTCGGCGCGACCTGCAATTCGAGCATGGCCCAGTCAATGCCGAGGTCGCCCTGCGCGGCGACGTTCAACTGGCCGTTGGTGAGCAGATTGATTTGATTACCCAGATCCAAAACGCGGACGGTCGTGTTCGTGCCAGTGCCGACGGGCAGCCAGCCGAGGCTGGAAAAGGTGAAGCTGTTGGTGATGCCGCCGAGATACAGCACGGCGGCGGCGGCGGAATTGGTCGCGCGCATCGCGAGCGAAAAGGTGGCGGCGATGACGCGCTCGTTCGTGGCGAGCGTGAAATTAAACGTGAACGGAATCCAGTGGCTGTTCGTCACGACATCGAAACCGTCGAGCGGCTGGCTGCCGGCGGCGGATTTCACCGCGTTGCTCCAGGTCGTGTCCAAAAAGATTTTTTCGCCGCCGGGAACGGTGTTGCTGAACGCGTCAATGTCGCCGAGCCAGTAATCGCGCGTCTGCAAATTCGGCACGGTGAGGCGGTCTTGCAACTGGGAGAAATAGATGCTGTCGGGGAAAACATTCGTCGCGGTCGAGCCGGATGAATCGTAGTCACCCGCCGCGTGTGGCATGTTGGGGTAGCCGATGTTCCAAGCCGAGCCGTTTTGAATCGGGCCGACGGAGCCGATGAGCCAATTGCGGGCACCGGGCGGATTCTGGACGATGAAGCCGTTCGCCGCGTTGTTCCAGATGACGCAGCTTGCGCCTTCCCAGCCGTGGCCGGTGCCGTAGTTGCCGGCGTTTTGAATGTCGTTGTTGCCGCCGTGGATGGTGACGTTGTCCCAAAGAATGCCCGTGGCCCAGCGCTGGTGCGGGCCGGCCTCGGCGTGCGCGTTGTCGCTCGTGCCATCCACGAAAACATTCGGGCCGATGGTGAGCGACTGCGTGACGAACTGGTGCCGATCCTGCCGGTTGTAGCAGTTTTTCACGAGGCAATACTGTGCGTCGTTGATGGGAAAAGCGTAGCGGCGTCCGCCGGTGATGATGGAAATGGGATCGAGGCTTTGACAGTCCTGCACGGTTATGAACTTGTCGCCGCTGTTCAGGTTGACGCACGCGTATCCGAAATACTGCGAGTTAATGTCGCGCGCCCAGCCGTTGACCGTTTTATCAAATTGAATGAACGTCCAGCCGTGCATCTCGTTGGTGGTGCTGCCGAAGTAATCTGATTTTCCGAAAATGTGTTCGATGCCGACGTTCGTGATGAGTCCCGACCAGGTGAACGGACGGATGGTTCCATTCGTGTAATGCAGCGCGTCAATCGCGCACGTGACCGGCGCGTCCACGAAAATGCGGTTGCCCTCGATGTGCGTGATGGTGCGGTCCATGTCCAGCATGTAGCCGCCGGTCGTCCACGGCACATCCGGCGGCGGGCCGAGTAAATCCATGCCGAGGTCGTGAATCCAGTTGGTCGTGGCGACGCGGCGGACGAAAACCTCCGAGCCGACGGAGAGGCCGCTAGTGCTGTCCACATAAAAACTGCGCGCGCCGACGGGGACGTAAAGGTTCGTGATGTTGTGCGTGGCACCGCTGGACGCGGAGCCGGAGCCGGTGATTTCGACGAGCGTGTATTGGCTGGCGGCGGTGGCTTCGAGCACGACGCCGGAGCCATTGGTGTTGCTGCTCACGCCGCGCAACACGACGCCACTGGCCTTGATGTAAATCGTGCTGGCGCACTGATGCACGCCGTTGCTCAACAAAACTGCGCCGCGAAAACCGTTTGTATCCAGCGGCAGACCGGAAACGTAATTGATGGCAGACTGGATGTTCGACACGTTGTCGCCGGCGACGGGCGACACGATGATTCTGACCGGCACTGTGTTTGAAGTCGGCAACGGCGCAAGCCCCCTTTTGTAGCCGACACTGGACTCATCAATGATGCGGTTGCCGAGCGAATCCGGCTGCGAAATGAGCCGCCCGCTGGAGCCGGGAAAAACCCAGACGCTTAAATTGGTCGCGGCGGTGGTTCGGAAATTTGTCAAAAACAAACCCGCCAACAACAAAAGTCGGACGATCGGCAGCCATAAATGGCACGGTTGGTTTCGCATGGGCATGGATGTTACTTTAACTCAAAACTGGCATTTTGTTGCAATTGCAGCCGATAAAAATTCTGATCTGCCGACGCTTGGTTTTTCATTCTGGTTTCAAGAACGGGGGCATGAGTGTTCAGAGGCTTCGCAGTTCATGGCAATTGCAACCGGTAAAAGAATTGCGGGGCACAGCAACCCGCCAGTGGCAATGATGAGACTCCGCTTTTTCATTTGAAAACAGCCAAAGTAAAACACATTTCTTTTTCACCTGATAAAATCACTGGTCTTGTTTAATCTGGCGCCAAGGCGTCCCATTGACGCTCCTGGCGGCCAGCCACCCATTTTTTCACATACCCAGTGTGAAAAATTATTGTGACAGGATGTAAAACCGTTGCAGGCTGTTCGGATCGACCGGATTGGTGAACGAGAAGTTTCCGCTCCCGTCAAAGGTGTTCGTCGCAATGGGCGTCCACTGGATCAAGGGCAACGCCACGTTGGTAGTAGCCAGCACAACATAATTTCCATTCGGCACACCATTTCCGCTGATCACGATGTTTCCTGACGTCAGAATGATTCCACCAATAAACGGAGGTATTGCCGACGCAACGATCACCCGCAATGTGCCGTCGGTGGTGAGATGGCCTTGATCCCAAGCCAGACCCTCGCCGGGCGTTGCCGGGACGATCGAAGCAAACGAGCCGCTGGCGGAGTTGAAGCTGAAGAGCTTGATGATGTCGCCAACCTGCATCGGACTGGCGTTGGTGTCCAGATTCAGTCTCAAGATGCCCCCCAGCGCCAGCGAGGTCACGTTGGTGATGAGGTCGCCGGTGAAGGTCGCGTCCCCGTTTTTGGTCACGTCCAGCGCGACCGTGCCCGCCAGACTCAAAGAGTTGCTGATGACGAGGGTGAACACGGATGGGTTGGCTGCGTTGGTGTCGCCGGGTGAAAGGGTTCCATTCGGGCCGACTGTCACGGGGCTGGCGAACCAGCCAGTGCCGGCAAGCGTGCCGCCGCTTACCGTGATGCTGCTGCTATTGGTTTCAGGCGCGTCAACGACCAGATAACCATTGCTCACAACAGTCAGACCACTGTAGGTCAGCGGAATGTTGATGTAGAGCAGGCTGCCGCCACTCTTGGTCAGACCACCCGTGCCGCTGAGCGTGTTGCCATTCCCATTATCATCAATGGACAGGCTCGTGCCTCCGACGTTGAAGACGGAATTCCCACTGTTCAACACAATCGTCTGGGAACTAATGTGGTTGGCTCCGGAACTGTTCAACACCGTGTTGTTAACACCATTGCCATTAAGCACCAGCGGTTTGGAGAGGGCTGCGGTGTTGTTGAATAACTCGATAAGCGCGCCGGCAGCTACGTTAAGGGTTGAGGTCGTCGTATCGCCCAGGTTGCCGCTGGTGCCAGCCTCAATGCCCAGTTCACCTTGCAGCACAAAAATGTTGCTCAAGGATCCGTCAACATACACGCCGTTCAGCGCGATGATATTGGTTCCCACTTTGGTAAGATTGAATGCCTGGCCACCAGTCTGTAATTGCGCGGTGGCTGTGGTGATGCTCCGAATATCCCACCGTGCGTTTCCGCCAAACGTGGTGTCTCCCGCCAACGTCACATTCACCAGTGCATTGATGCTGGACGCGCCACTGTTCACGATGGCACCATTGCCATCCACACCCGCGCCATTAACAACAAAGGTGGTTGCCCCTATGGTCGCGGTTTGAAGGGTCTGTCCGTTGACATCAAGCGTGGCACTGGTGGTGACATTATTGGTCACGATTACTGTGCTGCCGTTTCCAAAAGCACCACCACTCCCAGCTTCCAAGGTTCCTTGCGCAACGATGATCGTGCCGTTGTGTGTGCTGGCACCACCCAAAGTCACAGTGTCAGTGTTGGTCTTGATGATCACGCCCAAGCTGTCGCCAGAGATGCTGTTGTTGGCAGAGATGTCACTGGTCGCGTTGAAAAGCAGTGTGCCTTCATTAATCAAGTTGCCGGAGGGCAGATTGCCGGCGGTGATCTGCAGAGTCGAACTATTGATGGCAATACCTCCAGAGATGTTGTTGCTGGTTCCAATGGTCAGTGTGCCGCCACCAGAGATTACAACCCCGCCACTATAGTTATCAACGCCGGTATTGGTGATGGTCATCGCGCCTGTGCCCAGCTTGGTCAGTCCGCCAAAGCCGGTGATGTTTCCGCTGCCGGTAAAGACGTAGTTCAAGGCGTTGTTGCTGACCGTCAGACCGCCCGGGGTCACTGTAGTCGTCAGATAGACCAGACCGCTGCTCGCGGTGTCGTCAAAGTCGGGGGAATCCAGATCGTTATACACTACTGGCGCAGCCCCGAATTTCCAGTTGGCGGTTCCGGTGATGTCCCAGTTGGTGTTGACCGACGCCGTCCAGTTCAACAATTTCGGACCATTGAACAGAACGATGTCCACGGAAGAATTGGCAGCGTTGTTGGAAACATAACCCGTGGTGGTTGCGGTCGGCACGGTGCCCAAGCCAAAGTTAAATCCGCTTCCGGCTATGCTGCCGGTGTATTTTATCACGGTGAACTGCGCGGGATAGGCCGCCACGTTTTGGATCGAGGAAATATCCAGCAGGTTGGTTGTGCCGTCCGTCGTCAGGGTGGTCATACCTTGGATGTTAATCGTGGCGGGATTGAGCACCACCTGCAAATCTGCGTTCGTGACACTTAAATTGTTAATGCTCGACCCGGCGGTGCTGGCAATGAGCCGGCCACCGTTAATGCCAATGCCAGTGGCGCTGCCAACGCTCCCGCCGCTGACGCCCGACACGTCCAGCACTGCGCCGCTGTTGACCTGAACCGCGCTGCTGCTCAACGCCCCGGAGCTACTAATCAACGCCAGCGTTCCGCCGATCACGGTCGTGTTGCCGCTGTAAGTGACGGTGCCGGATAATGTCTCAATGCCGTCACCAATCTTCGTCAGAGCGACCGTGCCAGTTCCATCCTGAATCGCGCCGCCAAAAGTGCCCGACTGGTCGTTGTCGCCCAGAGTGAGCGTTGAGGCGATGGCAGTGGCGGAGTTGTTGACGATGGTGCAGGTGGAGGCAGTGCCGGAAGTGATGAGTCCATTAATCGTTTCGCTGAATCCGTTCAAATTCCAAGCGATAGTGCCGGTGCTAAAACCATTCATCACCACGCTGCCTTTGCCAAAGCCATTGGGAATGATCTCGCTGTTGCCGCTGAGGAAGGTGTTGCCGCCGGTGTTGCTCCTGGCGTTGAGGGTTGTTGTTCCGCTCCAATCGTTGGCAGAATTGGTCAGACAGACAGTTCCATTGACAGTTGCCGGAGAACACAAACCCAAGTTAAACGGCCCGGATAGCTTGGCTCCGATAGCGCCACTGGCGCCGCCGTTGCCGCCCAGCGTCGTGTCGCCGATGAGCGTCCAAGGGCCATTAAACAACCAACCACTTGTGCAGCGGATTGCGCCAAGAGGCTCTCCCGCTGTGCCGTTACCGGCAATAAACACGGCGTTGGTAACTGGCCAGACTGTTCCGTCGGCATTAGTGGGACCAGTGCTGCTGGGGAACAGGTAGGCACCTGGAAGGACATAGATCGGGCCGGTGCCGCAAGCATCAGCATTGCCGGAACCAACTCCACCTTCGCCACCGACCAATTGAACACGCCCTTGGAGAAGATAGGTGCCGCCCGAGTAAGTATTGTGGCCGCGGAGTTTCATGGAGCCGACGCCGGCCTTCATGAAGGTGACAGCACCGGTGCCGTTGTCGGCGATTTGCGAGTCTATGATCACCGTTCCTGACGAAGAGCTTGTGTTGTTCACGTTGAGAACGATTTCACCCGGAGTGTTAGTAGCGCCGCCAGCCGTAAGAGTGCCAACATTCTGATCTGCACTATTGCCACCGGCGGCCGTTTCTCCGATCAGCCAAGTAAGCCCAGACGTGGTGTTCGGCTTGAAAATGCTGCCATATCTGCCGAGCCGCAACGTGTTGCCAATGCCGATTTTGAGGGTCACGGCGCTGTCTGTCCGCTTCCAATTGATCGCATTTACGTCAGTCACACTATTGGCATTGTCATCATCCACAACCATGTCTCCTGTAACGGCGGAACTGATCAAGACGTTGGTTCCTGCCGTGCTGATGGTGTGAATGTTTTGGCCACTGGCCAGTGACTGATAGCCGTTGTAATTGGTGATATTGCCGCTGGCATCAACGCAGGCAAAGTTGGTGCCGATAACAATACCGAGCACGGTGGTTCCATCGCTAACAGTTGCGAACCCACCCAGAATGCCGTTGACGTTGGTGGCGGTGGTGGTGACATTGCCCTGGCCGCCGGTGAGCACGGGCGGAACGACTACCAAAGTGCCGCCGGGGTTATGGGTGAGCAAACCAAGATTCAAGTTCGCTGCGCCATTGGCGCCAAGACTTCTTGCCTGAATGACGGATCCACCAAAGGTGACCAGGGTGCCATTAACCGCCTGCAAACTGGCGGTGTTCGTTTTGCCGTTCATGACGAGCGCGGCAAAGTTCACCGCACCGAAACCTGCGTTCGCTCCACCAAGAGTCAGCGAAGAAACGGGACTAATGATATTGGTGCCCGGAGCGTTTGTTTGGGTGAAGTCCAGGGTGATGGTGCCGACTTCGTCCAAGGTCGGCCCGCTGTAGGTGTTCGTTCCGGCCAGCGTCAGACCGCCAAAACCCAGCTTAGTCAACCCGCCAGTTCCACCCGTGTTATCGGCGATGACACCGGAATAGGTCAGAATGGCGGGATTGTCAATTTGGATTGTGCCGGAACCGCTGCCGCCTACCGGCCCCAACCGAATGCCGCGGTTCATGTTGTTGGTGAAACTGGTGCCCGTGCGCAAAGTTCCCCCGTTAATCACAATCGCCCCAGGTGTCGGCGCGGCCGGCACGGCTCCCAGATTTCGATCCGAAGACACGAACAAAGTGCCGTTATTGATCGTGACCGGGCCAGTAAAGGGGTTGGTTGCTGTCAGCGTTACGCGTCCGCCGCCGGGCAAGGTGATGCCGGCCCCGGCTGCGCCGGAAATGGCACCGTTAATGGTGAGCAACCCGTCAGTTATCACGTTCAGGTTGTGGGTGGCGTCCAACGACAACGGAAGGTTGACCGACTGATTGACGACCACTTGGTTGTCCACGATGTCGTTCGCGAGAGTTATTTGACTGCCGAACAGGTTGAACGCACCCGCCGGATTGTTGAAAGTGATGCCGTTGAACACCGTGTTGGCACTGAAATTGTTGGTGTTGTTGAGGCGAACGGTGCCTTGAAAAGTGAGCGCATCGCCGCTGGCTGGCGGAGTGCCACTCCAGTTGCCCGGCGTTTGCCACTTGCCGTCGGCACCGCCGCCGGTCCAGGTGTCGTTCGCCGCAAAGGCGGCCGGGGCAAAGCATAAAAGAGCCAGAAAGATTCCGGCCAACACGTTGAGCGACCGCCCCTGACGGCGCGGTTGAGCTTGGAATTGGGAGTGAGTGGTGGATTTCATAAAGGTTTGTTTATCGAGGTTCAGGATGATTAGATGTGGAATTCGATTGGATTATTTTCGCACATCTTCTGCCAAATGCTATTGAACATTTGTTCTAGGCAAAATGACATCGGGAAACCGGCCAGCCTCGGCATAAGCCGCCGCGAGCGTTTGTAGGATCATCGGGTTTTCCCCCGCCGGAATCTACATGAATGAACCTATAAACTAAAACCATTGGGTGCCTAACGTGGTGGACATGAACCGACCAAGATGATCTTGATTCGATAATTAAAGCCGCCACCCAGCTTCCAAAATCAGTTGGCGGGCAAATCTTGCACATAGCGAGGATCCCATTGGGCGTGCCAGTATAGAGTCCATAGATTTCTCAACTTTATGGGTTCCGCGTGGCCATCGGCCATGCCCATGTTTATGGCTCCAGGTAATTTTGAAGAGGCCATTCCATTGACATCTCTGGGCGCCTTGCCACCGCCACCAGAACCGTGCCGCGCCAGAGTGACGCGGCCCATGTTCCGGGATAACCTTGAAAAGTGCCTTGCGTGCCGGCAGCCGGCAAAGCAGATGCGCCGCCGGCAGTATAAAGATACCGGTTGGGATTATCAGTTTCCAAAGGCCATGCGTCCGTCCAGCTTTGGTCGTAAAAAATCGGCGTATCGCTGCTCTTTTTAACACCGGTGTCCTTCACGAAATAATTGGCCGGTGTGCCGTTACCGTCGCCATCCTTGGAAGAGAAAGCCCAGCCGTTATATCCATAACTTCCGGCATAAGCGACGGCAGGAATAGTGACGCCGCCAACGACGCGGGTTGCCCGCGGCAGTATGCTTTGCCACGGTGTTAAGACATCTCCGGGAGCGGTAAGGCTTGCGGGGCCTGCTAAATTAGGCTGAGTTGTCGTTGGACAGAGGAATAAATTCGTCGCCTTGTTGTAGTAATCAATAAGGTTGACGATCCAAGCTCCGGTATCGGCGGTATTTTGAGTTTGCCCGTCGAGATCCGTAATGTATCGTCCGCCGTAATCACCAGGATACATGATGACGGCCAGCGCCATCTGTTTGACATTGCTCAAGCATCGGACAGCCTGCGCCTTCTGTTTCGCGGCGCTCAAGGCCGGCAGCAGCATCGCCGCCAGAATGGCGATGATGGCGATGACCACCACGAGTTCGATGAGGGTGAATCCCCGCCGTGACCGACTCGAAAATTTTCCGACAGTAGATACGATACAGTCTGGTGAGGTGTATTTGACAGTCATACGATTGATTCATTGCGAATGTCGCACAACCGCCACCGCGTCTGCAATTGAACATACGTTCTAGTCTCGTTCGAGAAATTTCACCACCGCCTCGGTGCGCGATTGGACGTGCAGTTTCTCATAGACTGCGTGCAGATGCGCGCGCACCGTGCTCAAGGTGATGCCAAGCTGGTCGGCAATCTCCTTATAGAGAAACCCTTTGGCCAGCAGCGCCAGGATTTCGTGTTCGCGTTTGGTGAGTTGCTCCATGTCGGACTGCGGCTTTTTGATTTTTTGAAAATGGTTCACCACCTTGCGCGCAATCTGCATGGACATGGGCGCGCCGCCGGCATGAACCTGTTCAATGGCCTGGATCAGTTCCGCCGGCGGCATGTTTTTGAGCAGATAGCCGCTGGCGCCTTTGCGCAGGGAATCAAAAATCAAATCGCTCTCGTCGTAAGTCGTCAGCATCAACACCTGCGTCTTGGGCATGGTCTGTTTGAGCCGCTCGACACATTCGATGCCGTTCATCTTCGGCAGGTTGATGTCCATCAGCACGACATCCGGCTTCTCCACCGGAATCTGCCGGAGCGCCTCCTCGCCGCTCGGGTGCGCCCCGACACAGCTCAAGGCCGGGGCGCGACCCAGCAGTTCGGCCAGACTCTCGCGCGTGCCCCGGCTGTCTTCGACGATGGAAACCCGGATGTTCATCGGTTTGTTCTTTTTCATATTTATACCTGTTCGCTGGTCCGCGCTATTGAACGAATGTTCAACTTAACTTTGCTTTCTTTATTTATTTCTGCCACGGCAGATGCAGACAAACTTTCGTGCCCGC
>DMQW01000260.1:8532-8848 GCA_003455565.1 Limisphaerales bacterium | reverse complement strand
ATACGAGATGCTCAGGAGTCTCGTGGGCTCGGAGATGTGTATAAGAGACAGGCGCCAAAAGTTTCGCCGGTGTCCGCATTGAGGCCGGAAGGCAGGTCCACGGCGAGGACGGGAATTTTTGCGGCGTTGACGGCGGCGATGATTTTCTGCCACGCCTCGTTGAGCGGACGGTTGAGGCCGAGGCCGAAAAGTCCGTCCACGACGAGCGCCGGTTTTTCGGCGAGGGCCATTCCGAGCTGGAGCAGATCGCTTTCGGGCAGAAACATTTCGAGCAGTTCGGCGCGGCGGCCATCCAGTTCCTTGGCGGCGGCGCGGG
>DMQW01000260.1:7790-8260 GCA_003455565.1 Limisphaerales bacterium | reverse complement strand
GTCGTCGCCATTGTGACCTTTGCCGACGAGAAATAAAATGGTGTCGCCGGCGCGGGTGAGTTTGCGGGCGCGGCGGGCGATGCGTTTGCCGACGCGGCGGATGACCTCGGCCTCGGTCTGGCCGGTGGCCCAGGTGGCGGCTTCCCACTCGCGCATCTGGGCGATGTTGATGACCGGAATCGGCATGGCGGCAGGCTAAACATTTTCCGCGCTGGCAAAAAGTAGAATTGTTCCACCGCCGGCACGAAGAAAAAATTTGCCATCAAATTAAATCTTGACGCCCGCCGCCATTTTTAGAAAAGTCCTTTCAGCACTCCATGAGGAACCGGGGATCAGTCGGAAGTTTCACTGAAAGCCATCGCGCTGTTGTTTTGCGCCCTGACCGGAGAATTTTTATACCCCAAACCGGCCAGCTTCCGTCCGCATTGCGATTTTCGGGCGGCTTCTCCGATTGCCGAAGCATTCTGACC
>DMQW01000260.1:533-7551 GCA_003455565.1 Limisphaerales bacterium | reverse complement strand
TGACCATCCAAAACGCCGCCGACCTGGAATTTCCGGCCAACGCCCCGATCAACGCCCCCGCCCGTGCCGAATTCAAACTGGGCATCTTCCCGCCAGATCATCACGTCCCGCCCGCCACGCCGACACCGACGCCCGCGACACCAAAATAATTTTGGCCGGAAAAAGCCATGAAACGGAAAACCCTTACCATTCCCGGCTAACCGTGATAAACTGCCACCATGAAAACGGAAACCGTTGAAATCCCCGCCACCGTCCTCTCCTCGGTCGAGACACTGGATGAATTGCAGGACTGGCTCACCGCGCAGAATCCTGAAGTCATCACGGAATTGCGCGCGGCGCGGCGGGAGGACTTGGCCGGCAAATTCAAACCCTGGAAACCCCGCCACCTGCCATGTCCTACCAAGTCGAAGTAGGCGGCAACGCCGATGCCCAGCTTGCCGCGCTGGATGCCGCCATCGGCGCGAGCGTCGAGCGCAAGATACAATGGCTCGCCGCCAATGCCCCCGGCATGGTGCATCGTCGGCTCGTCGGCATGCCGGAAGATTTGGCGGGACTCTGCAAGCTCCGCATCGGCGACTACCGCATCCTCTACTGGATTTATCCGGCAAAAAAGCTCGTCCGCATTTACCGCATCCAGCACCGTTCCGAAGTCTATCGGCAGCTCTAAATTGCCATGAAAATTCAAATGATCCATGGTCAAAACGCCGCGACCTGGAATTTCCGGCCACCGACCCGGCCAACGCCCCCCGTCCGCGCCGAATTCAAACTGGGCATCTTCCCGCCGGATCATCACGTCCCGCCCGCCACGCCAACGCCGACCACAACGCCGCCAGTGAAATGAAAGCGGTGAGCAATTCCAATTTCTAAATGAAATTATGACTGCAATTTTCCGGAAATGATGTTTTGATGAATACACAATAATCAATATGAAAAAAATCCTTCTGCCACTGCTGGTCTGGGGTGCCGTCACAATGTCAGTGCTGGCGCAGCCGGTCATCACCACACAGCCGACGAGCCAGATTGTGCTGAACGGAAGCAATGCAATCTTTAGTGTGGCCGTTTCAGGAACGGGATCATTCACCTACCACTGGCAATGCAACGGGACGAATTTGCCAAACGATCTAATCACCACGGTCGCAGGTAATGATAATGCTGGTTATTCAGGTGATGGGGTTTTGGCGACGGAAAGCAGCCTGCATTATCCACTGGGCGCAACGGTGGATAATGTAGGCAATTTATTAATCGCGGACAATTACAACAGCCGAGTTCGGCGGGTAGACACCAATGGAATCATCAGCACCGTGGCAGACAGTTTGACCAATCCGTCAGGAGTCGCCGTGGACGCCTTTGGGAATATTTTTTTCGTGGACAGCGGCAATGAGCAGGTCTACAAAGTGGATACAGGCGGCATATTAACGACCGTGGTGGCTAGAGGTAGCCTTTACAATCCGCTGGGCATAGCAATAGATAATGCCGGCTATTTATATGTCGCAGATGCCAGCAATAATCGGGTGGTAAAAGTAAATCAAGCGGGAACAATCTGGACTGTCGCTGGCAACGGGGATGCTTCTTATTATGGCGACGGCGGACTGGCGACGTCAGCGGGAGTGCATCAACCTTTTGGCGTAGCGGTGGACAATATTGGCAATCTATTTATCGCCGAAGCTTCCACTGGTTGTATTCGCAAAGTAGACACAAATGGCATTATTTCAACTGTGACTACTGGACTGAATGAACCCTACGGTGTGGCGGTTGACAACGTGGGCAATATCTTTATCGCCGATACCTGGAATAATCGCATTCAAAAAATGGATGCCAATGGATTGGTCAGCACCATAGCCGGCGGTGGGGCAAGTTCTGCGGATAACATATCCGCAGCTAATTCAAGCCTAAATATGCCTGAAGGAGTGGCAGTGGATCACAATGGCAATATCTTGATTGCTGACACGTTCAATAATCGAATGCGTGAAATTGAGTTTCCTGGACCAAGGTTGGTGTTGAACAATCTGACAACAAATAATATAGGCAATTACAGCGTAGCCATCAGCAATATCTCAGGCAGTGTTACCAGCAGCATTGCCCATTTGACAGTCGTGCTGCCGCCGAGCATCGCCACGCCGCCGCAAAACCAGCAGGTGGTGGCGGGAACTAACGTCGTTTTTAGTGTGGCTGCTGGCGGCACCGAACCATTGCGTTACCAATGGCAGTTCAATGGAACCAACATGGATGCCGCGACAAACACGACCTATGTAATCAACTCGGCCTCGCCTGACTTCGCCGGAAATTATTCGGTGATGATCACAAACTTGTATGGATGCGTTACCAGTAGCGCGGCAATCCTGACCACTGTGCCCTTGAGCATCACGGTGCAGCCACAAAGCCAGCGGTTGCTGGCGGGCAGCAACATCACTTTCAATGTTTCCGCCGCCAGCACCCAGCCATTGGCCTACCAGTGGTTTTTAAATGGCAGCGTCATTGGCGGCGCGTTTGGTTCAAGCTATTCGATAAATCCGCTGACTACAGATTTATCGGGGAATTATTCGGTCGTGCTCACCAATCTTTACGGCACCGTCACCAGCAGTGTGGCGGTCTTGACGGTGGTTGTGATGGACATTACCAATCAGCCGCATAGCCAGAGCATTCTATCTGGCAGCAACGTGACGTTCAGTGTATCAGGCAACATTCTGACGCCAGTGAACTATCAGTGGCAATTTAACGGCACAAGTATCGCCGACGCCACCAATGCCAGTTATTCAATCGCACCAGTTATTCCTACCAACGCGGGTAATTACACCGTAATTCTCACGAATGTTTATGGCATTTCCACCAGCAGCGTGGCCGTGTTGACAGTCTTGGTTTTCCCACCCAGCATCACCACGCAACCACTGGCTCAAGAGTTGTCCTCTGGCAGCACTGCCACCTTTAGCGTCATCGCCTCTGGAACCGCGCCGCTCAATTATCAGTGGCTGTGGTCCGGGGCACCGCTCGACAGCCAGACGAATTCGGTTCTCTCATTGCCCAATGTTTCTCCCAGTCAAGCGGGGCCATACAGCGTTGTGATCACCAATGCCTATGGCAGCATTACCAGCCGAGTTGTGCCCCTCGTGATCGGATACCCGCCGACCATCACAAGGCAACCGACCAATCAATCGGTGCTGGCGGGCAACCGGGCCTTGCTGACTGCGGGCGTTTCGGGCGTTGGGCCGCTGACGTTTCAATGGCAGTTGAATGGAACGAATCTACCGAACAATTTGATTACCACGATTGCCGGAAATGGAACTGCTGGCTTCACCGGTGACGGCGGCATTGCCACGACCGGGAAGATCTATCAGCCCTACGGCGTGGCTGCTGACGGCTTTGGCAACGTGTTCATTGCCGACTCCAGCAACAACCGCATCCGCAAAGTTTCCACGAATGGCGTGATGACCACAGTGGCCGGAACAGGCGTTCCCAGTTTTTCCGGCGATGGCGGTGCAGCTACCAATGCGAGAATTTATTCACCCGAAGGAGTTGCGTTGGATGCTTCCGGCAATCTATACATCGCCGACACGGGCAACAATCGTATCCGCAAGGTGGATACCAATGGCATCATTACGACGGTGGCCGGCAAATCTAGTTTGGGATTCTCAGGTGATGGCGGTGCGGCGACCAATGCCACGTTGTATAATCCATATGGAATAATGGTGGATACCAACGGCAATCTTTTCATCGCTGACACGGGCAACAACCGTGTCCGCAAGGTGGATACCAACGGCATCATCACCACGGTTGCCGGAAAATCCAGTGCTACTTTCTCCGGCGATGGTGGCGCAGCAACCAATGCTGGTGTGAGTGCCTACGATGTGGCGGTGGATGCGGGCGGAAATCTTTTTATCGCCGATCGCAGCAACAATCGGGTTCGGCGCGTTGATGCTTACGGCTTCATCACGACGATTGCCGGCACCGGATCTCCAAATTTTTCCGGCGACGGTGGCCTGGCAACCAACGCGGGTATGACTGCCTACGGCGTTGCGGTGGACAACTATGGCGACGTTTACATCGCCGACCGCAGCAACAACCGTATCCGGCGCGTTGATCCTTATGGCATCATCACCACAGTTGCGGGAACCAATGGCTTTGGTTATTCCAGCGATGGCATTCCGGCGACCAATTCTTTGCTTTACGCGCCGACCGGCATTGCGCTCGATAGTTACGGACGTTTTTTGATTGCAGACACGGGCAACAATCGCATCCGCCGATTTGGCCAGGGGCCGACGCTGGTTCTGGATGCCGCGAATGCGACCAATGCGGGCAATTACACCTTGGTGGTGAACAGCAGTTTTGGCAGCGTGACCAGCAGCGTGGCCGCGCTGACCGTGTTGCTGCCACCAGCGGTCGCCGTTCAACCAGTGAATCAAACCGCCGGGTTGGGCAGCAACGCGACGTTCTCTGTTGCTGCCACGGGCACGGCCCCACTTGCGTATCAGTGGCAGATAAACAGCACCAATTCGCCGAGCCAGACAAACGATGCATTGAACTTGGCCAACGTCCAGTGGAGTGACACAGGAAATTATCAAGTCATCATCACCAACAGTTACGGCAGCGTGACCAGCAGTGTGGCAACGTTGACTGTTGGCAATCCGCCTGTGCTGGTTAGCCAGCCCACAAGCCAAATGGTGCTGGCGGGATCGAATCTCGTTCTAATTGTGGCTGCGGCGGGAGACGGTCCATTCACCTATCAGTGGAAATTCAACGGCACTAATCTTCCTCCAATCATAACAACGGTCGCGGGAACCAACACCCCAGGTTCTGCCGGCGATGGAGGTCAAGCCACCAGCGCACGATTAAATCTGCCTCAAAGTGTTGTGCTGGACGCGGCGGGAAACTTCTATATCGCTGACTACAACAACCATCGTGTCCGTAAAGTGAGCACCACTGGCGTCATTACTACCATCGCCGGCACAGGCACGCCGGGCAAATCAGGTAACGGTGGTCCAGCCATCAGTGCAACGTTGTATGAGCCTAGTGCCGTAACATTCGATGCCCTGAGCAATTTGTATATTTCCGAAGATGGCAATGGTGACGTGCGCAAAGTGGATACCAACGGCATTATCACGCGCGTAGCAGGCACGGACAGCGTAAATGTTTCAAATGATGGTTCGCAGGCAACTTCGACCTCCTTTGTTACCTTAGTCGGTATGGCCTTTGATAGCATCGGCAACCTGTATTTGTGCGAAAGCATGCATTGCCGAATCCGCAGAGTAGGCACCAATGGCATTGTTTCAACGGTTGCTGGTAATACGACGGGATTTACCGGAGGATATTCAGGCGATGGCGGCGTGGCAACCAATGCTCAATTGAATACACCAATGGCCATTGCCCTAGACACTTCTGGCAACCTGTTTATTGCCGACAGTGGGAACAATCGCGTTCGCAAGGTGGATGCAAATGGCATCATAAACACCATCGCCGGCACTGGCGGCTCCTCTTATAACGGTGACAACAAGCCTGCTACCAATGCGGCATTGATTCCGTATGGGCTTGCCTTCGACAGTGGCGGTAATCAGCTCATCTCCGATCAAAGTCAACAACGCATACGCAAGGTGGACGCCAATGGCATAATCACCACGGTCGCGGGCCGAGGTGGAAACGGATATTTCGGCGACAACGGACCAGCGACGAACGCGGTCTTTTCAAAGGTTTGGGGCATTGCCTTTGACACTGCGGGCAACCTCTTCGTCGCCGACGCGAACAACAATCGAGTCCGCAAAGTCCATTTTGGCGGCGATCCGACATTGGCTATGTCCAATTTGGGCAAAACTAACTCTGGAATTTACTCTGTCACGGTTTCCAGCCCTTTTGGGAGCGTGTCAAGCAGCAACATTACCCTGACGGTGCTGACCCTGCCGGTGGTGCTAGGTTCGCCGCTCGTTGGGAATGATCTCTCCGTGACGTTGAATCTGTCCACCACACCCAACATCAGCAGTCGAGTTTACGCCGCCACGAATTTGACGCCGCCAGTTGTCTGGCTGCCCATCTACACCAACGGATTCGGCGGCGTCTGGCAGTTCACGGACACAAATGCCGGAGGCGAATCGGTAAAATTCTATCGTGTGTCAACGCCATGAACGCAGCAAAGTGGTCAGTCCCGCGTTCAATTTGGCTGGACTGAATTCCTCATTGTAAATTCTACATTCTCCTCCAGGCCCGGGCAGGTCATCGAAAAATTTCCGGCTGGCCGTTTCGCTGGTTTTTCCCCCGGCCTCGGCTCCGTCCTTGTCAAATTCATTTTGCCGCTTTCTTCTTGGCGATGTATTTCACGTTGTCGAGTCCTTCAAAATCGTCATCCTGCGTCCACAGCGTCGCCTCGCTGGCGCGGGCGGTGGCATAGACAATCGAATCCGCCATCGGCAGTTTGGTTTGCAGGCTCAAGCGCGCGGCGTAGATGGCGAGCTTGGAATCCAAATCCACCACTTCACCCAGTTGCATGTGGGCAATGGCCTTCAGCGCCTGGGTTTCGCCGCGCTCGCGGGACACCCATTTGAAAACTTCGTAGACGGCCAGCGCCGGGACGATCAATTCGTCCACGTTCTCAATCGCCCCGGCAAAGAAGCCGGAGTTCGGGCCGGCGGTGAAATACTCAATCCACCCGGATGAATCCACGACGTTCACAGGCGGTCGGGTTCGCGTTCAAAGTCGCGGTTCATGCCCTTCAAAAAGCCGCGCATCTCCTTCATCGGCTTCATGGGGACGATTTCAATCCGTCCGCCGAGCGCAAAGACTTGCAGTTTCTGGCCGGCCTTGAGTTTCAGGAAATCCCGCACGGGCTGCGGGATGACCACTTGAAATTTCGGCGATAGGGTGACGGTGTTCATATCGTTATCAGTTTGGTATAACGGTAGGTTGTTCGATGGCTCATGTCAACTACACGGTTGATCTTCATTCTTAATTCTGCCTTCGCCTCACGGCATAGGCAGTTCATCAAAGATTTTCTGGATGACAGTTCGCTGGTTTTCTCCTCGGCCTCGGCTTCGTAGGT
>DMQW01000260.1:0-294 GCA_003455565.1 Limisphaerales bacterium | reverse complement strand
ATGACAGTTCGCTGGTTTTCTCCCCGGCCTCGGCTTCGCTCTTGCCAAAATTCATTTCGTGAGCCAGACTTTGAATCATGCCGATTACGCTTAATCAAATTGTCGAAGAAACCAGCGAAATGCCGGGCGAAGTCGTGGCGGAATTGATTGACCGCATCATGGTCGCGCGGCACGGCGGCATGGAGCCGTCCGTGACGGAATCGTGGAAAGCCGAGACTGACCGGCGGATTGCGGAGATCGAATCGGGGAAAGTCAAAGGCGTCACGCCCGAGGAAAACGCCGCCCGCATCCAAA
>DMQW01000219.1 GCA_003455565.1 Limisphaerales bacterium | reverse complement strand
AAACAGAACTTGGACAACCGGCACGCGATGTCTTCGCGCCCGGCCTGGCCCGCCTCGTTTTCGTCGAGCATGACGATGACGTGGCTCCGGCTGCTGGTATGTTGCCGGATCAATTCCTCCTGCGCGGCGGACAGGGTGCTGCCCATGAGGGCCACCACTTTGTAGCAGCCGTGCTGGTGCAGCTTCATGGCGTCGAAGAAGCCTTCGACGATGACCAGCGGTTGTTCCGCCGGCTGCTTGACCGCACGATCAAGGTTGTAGAGTTCCTGCGACTTGCGGAATCCCGGCGGCAGCTTGTATTTGGGCGTATCCTCGGCGGGTTCGCCGGGGAAGCGTCCCGCATACGCAACCACCTCGCCTTTGACATTGTGGATCGGGATGGCGATGCGGTCGGCCATCATGCCCTTGGAGCAAAAGCCGATGCCGAAATCCACGATGGTTTCCGGCGTCAGGCCGCGTTGCTCTGTCAGATACGGATGACTGCGCTCCAGTTTATCCAACCGGAATTTCAATGGCGTATTCGGCGCACTGCTTTCCGGTGCAGGTGCTGGCTTCGGTGACGCTGCCGGTTTAGCTGCCGCTTTCGGTGCCGGTGCCGGTCGTTCGGTTTCGCCTGAATCACCTTTGTCGGCACTGGCGGCCATGGCTGCGGGATCGAGGTTGAACCATTCGATGGCTTTCAATGCCGCCGCATGGATGCTCACGTTCTCCATCTCCGCGATGAAGTCGAGGACATTGCCGCCATGTTTGCACTCACTGAAACAATTCCAGATGTTTTTGCTGAGGCTCACCCGGAACTGCGTCGGGTTGCTGCCCTTGTGGATGGGGCACGGGCCGTTGAGGCTGTCCGTGCCGCGTTTGAATTTGTCCATGAGGCCGTAGTGCTCCAGCACCTGCTCCATGGTGATGGCCGCTTTGACGGCCTTGAAGTCAACGAACGCTGTTTTTGACATAATAATACTCCTGTGTTTGTGGTTGTGATGAACGAGGACATCCCAGAAGTGGGATCGTCTCTGCCGGTCACGCTAACGCCCCGCGGAAAAAATCAGGAGACGTATGAATTTGCCAAATCCGGCAAGTCCACGAGGGCGGACATGACGGCGGCTTTGCCGCATTGCCAGACGGTCGCGAGCAAATCCTTTTCCAAAACCGTCCGGTCGGCAAAGAGGAACAGCCCGTGACCGCGCTGCAACCGCGAACAGGCGTCCAGAAGCGATTTCACCCGCGCCGCACTGGTCGTGACGGTCAACACCCGGAACCGTGGGATGCCCAGATGCCGCTGGTGAACCTTGCTGGCCCAAGTCGCTTCGTAGGCGAGCAGCTTCCGGTAAAATGAGGTTTGAGATAATTTTTGGCGGACGACGGGCATGGTGCCCCGTCGGCTTCGAGGAAATAATAGACACGTTGTGTCGAGCCATGTTGATCTGCGTATTCCAAAGCGAATGCGCGGTCGGGGATGACACCGAGCTTGGCGCCATCGCGGATTTTCACCCGCCAATGCAATGGCGCTTCGACGGGGAGATTCAATTCATCTTCATGCAACAGTCGGATGCCATGCTGCCGACAGGCGAGTTCCAGCGACACCATGATATCGGAAACCAGCAGTGCATGCGCCAGATACATCCGACCGATGGCGCGATTCTTTTCGCCCCAAGAAGCCGGATTAAGTTGTAGCAGTGAACCACTTTTGTTCCCTAAACCGTAGGCGATGGTTTGGGAACCGCTGCGTTCGTAGTATTGAAGCTGGGCGCGCGGACGTTCCAAGTAGCCGAGGTGAAACAGTCGCTGCAACCGGCGGGACAAATTCTGTGCGCTGCCGCCAATCAGGGCGATGATCTGGTGGGAACGCAAAAACCGGTGCCGGTGGACGAGCCGGAGTATGTCGTGGTCGCGCTCCGTCAACTGGATAGGCGCAACTTTAACAACACGCTGGAAGCGTGGAAGTCGGTGCATCATGCCAGCATGATGCGAACACGATCAATTCATAAGACGTGCGGAATTGTTTATTCAGGCAAGCCGGCAGTTGTCGGCGGCGCGTGATTCATCCAGCGTCGCAACTTCGCCTCAATCTTCGCGCGCGGCATGGCAAAACCGCTCGCGCGACAACGCGATGAGTTTTTCCCGCCGGCCAACGCGGTTTTCCAGCGGCGGCAGCATCTGCGCCCGGAAAGGCTCGCGGTTGGCACCGCCGACCAGCAGTTTGACCACGGCCTCATACTGGTTCAAATCGGCCAGCGCCGTGGCCGGAATGGATTTGCCAAATTCCTTGGTCATCACTTCCGCATCGGTGTAGCCGATGCGGAAAGCAATCAACGTCCCGACGTTTCCGAACACCGCCTGCCGGACCGGTTCGGAGAGCTGGTCAATGTATTGGTGCGATAACGTGAGACAGAGCCGGTATTTCCTCGCCTCCGCCAGGATGGAGGCAAACGCATCCGTCGAGAAATTCTGAAACTCGTCAATGAACAGGTAAAAATCCCGGCGTTCGGATTCCGGCCGGTTGGCGCGCGCCATCGCGCCCAATTGAAACTGCGTCACCAACAGGGAACCGAGCAGGTTCGCCTTGTCGTGTCCAAGCTGTCCCTTGGACAGATTCGCGATGAATAATCGTCCGTGATCCATCACAAACGGGAGATCCACTTTCTTTTTGACCTGGCCCAAAATATTTCGCACCACGGGATTCAAAAGGAACTGGCCGATTTTATTTTGGATTGGCGCGATGGCCTCGCGTTTGAACCGTTCGTCGTAGTTTTCATATTCCTCCGCCCAAAACGCCCGGATGAACGGGTCTTTGACCTGCCGGATAATCTTGGCCCGGTAGTGGTCATCGGTGAGCAGGCGGTTCACGCCGAGCAGGGTTTGGTTCCGGCATTCCAACAGTGCCGAGGCGGCGTTGTAGAGAATATATTCGAGTCGCGGCCCCCACGAGTCGCGCCAGATGCCCTTGAATGCCGCCACAATGCCCGAGGCGACGAGATGCCGGTCATCTGGTGCACCGAGCCAATGACATTCAAGCCGATGGGAAATTCCAAGTCGCCCGGATTGAAATACACCAGATGATCCGCCCGCTTTGGCGGGATGTGGTTCAACAGTTCTTCAGCCAGGTCGCCGTGTGGGTCAATGACCCCGACCCCATGCCCC
>DMQW01000382.1:10643-24848 GCA_003455565.1 Limisphaerales bacterium | reverse complement strand
GAAAAAATTCACGCGGGCAACCTTGCCCAAAAACTGCCGCGCTCCGGCAACGGCGACGAACTGGACCGCCTCACCGAAGTTTTCAACGCCATGACCGCGCGGCTGGACGGCGCGTTCCAGCGCATCCGCGAATTCACCCTGCACGCCTCGCACGAACTCAAGACGCCGCTCACCGTTTTGCACGGCGAACTTGAAACCGATCTGAACCAGGAAATGCTCCTGCCGGCCCAGCGCGAAAAATTGCTGGGCCAACTGGACGAAATCCAGCGCCTCACCAAGATCGTGGACGGCCTCACGCTGCTCACCAAGGCCGACTCCGGGCAGATCGAACTGAAATTCGCGCCGCTGGCATTGGATGAAATCGTCCGCGACGCCTTTGACGACGCGCAGATTCTGGCCAAGCCCGCGAACATTTCCGTGAGCCTCGCGGCGGACGAAAAAATTTCCGTCCACGGCGACCGGCACCGTCTCCGCCAGCTTTTGTTGAACCTGGCCGACAACGCCGTGAAATACAACCAGCCCGGCGGCATGGTGGAATTTTCCCTCCGCCGCGACGGCGCGGACGCGGAACTGAAAATTTCCAACACCGGCATAAATATTCCACCGGAAATTCTGCCGCGCGTGTTCGAGCGGTTTTTTCGCGGCGACCCGGCGCACAATTCCGCCGTGGACGGCTGCGGCCTCGGCTTGAGCATTGCCCAATGGATTGTCCGTGCGCATCATGGCGGCATCTGCATCGCATCGGCGGAAAACCGGACGACGGTCACCATCCGGCTGCCGCTCGCGCCGGGAGAAAAGATTTCGTGAAACCCTGGCCAGCCATTTTTATCGCCTGTCTGCTGACCGGCTGCGCGCACTTTGAACCGAAGCCGTTGTCGCCGGAGAAATCCGCCGCGCAGTTTGACGCGCGCCGGCTCGACGACCCCGGGCTGAAAAAATTCCTCGCGCAAAACCTCGGCCACGAACTGACAGACTGGCCGCTGGAAAAGTGGGATTTGAATGCGCTCACGCTCGCCGCCTTTTATTTTCATCCCGACCTCGAAGTCGCCCGCGCGCAATGGCGCGTGGCCGAGGCCGGCGCGCGGACGGCGGGCGCGCGGCGAAACCCGTCCGTGTCCGTGTCGCCCGGCTACGATTCCGGCATCCCCGGCAACTTCAGCCCGTGGCTCATCCCGGTGACGTTCGACGTGCCCATCGAAACCGCCGGCAAACGCGGAAAACGCATCGCCGAGGCCGAAAAAATCTCCGAGTCCGCACGCTGGAGTTTTGTCACGGCGGCCTGGCTGGTTCGCAGCAACGTCCGTGGCAGCCTGCTGGATTTTCAAATGGCCGGACGCCACGCCGCGTTGCTGCAAAATCAGTTCGCCGCCCAGGAAGAAATTGTAAAATTGCTGCAACAGCGCCTTGACGCCGGGGCCATTTCCCGCCTGGAACTCACCACCGCGCAAATCGCGATGAACAAGTCGCAGCTTGATTTGTCCGCCGCGCAGGCCAAACGCGCCGAAGCCCATTCGCGGCTGGCGTCAGCGCTCGGCGTCAGCCTCGCCGCGCTGGACGGCGTGAACCCGGAGTTTGATTTTTCCGCGAATGTGCCGGACGCCCTGACTTCGGCGGACGCGCGCGGCATCGCGTTGCGCGGACGCGCGGACATTCTCGGCGCGTTGGCGGATTACGCGGCGGCGGAGGCCGACCTGCGGCTGCAAGTCGCCAAGCAATATCCCGATTTGCATCTCGGCCCCGCTTACATCTGGAACAACGGCAGCGCCGGCGACAGCGCGTGGAGCCTCGGCCTCACGCTGGAGCTGCCGATTCTCGACCAAAATCAAGGGCCGATTGGCGAGGCCGAGGCGAGGTGCCGGCTGGCCGCGGCGAAATTTGTCGCATTGCAGGCGCAGGTCATCGGCGCGATTGACCGTGGAGTTGCCGGACTGGCAGCGGCGCGGAAACAATTGCAAACCGGGGGCGCGGTTTTTGACGCGGCCGAACGGCAGCAAAAATCCGTGGCGGCGCAGGTGCAGGCCGGGGCTGCGGAACGGCTGGATTTGATCAGCGCGGAAATCGAATTAAATTTCGTCCGGCTCGCCCAGCTCGACGGTGAGGCGCAACTGCAATCCACCGTCGGCGCATTGGAGGACGCGCTGCAAAGTCCGGCGGATGTGATTGCCGCCATCCAAAAAATTTCCACGGAAAATCCAAACCCTTCTTCCAAATGAACCGAAAACATATCATCGCCGGCCTCGTCGTCATTTTGGCTGCCGGTCTGGGAGTCGTTGCGCTGATCAAATCGCGCGGTGCGGCGTCCGCATCTGCCACCGAAGAAGAGGCGACCCCAACCATCGTCACCGTCCAGACGGGCGCGCTCAAACTGGCCACGCTGCATCGCTTCATTGAGGGTTACGGCACGGTCGAAACCGCGCCAGCCACGAGCGACGCGCCGGCGGCCGGGGCGATGATTTCCGCGCCGGTCGCGGGCGTCGTCACCAAAATCACCGTCGTCGAAGGCCAGCATGTCGAGCAAGGCGATCTGCTGGTGGAATTGAATTCCGGCACGACGACGGCGGAAAACGCGAGGCAGCAGGTGGAGCGGCAGAAAAAATTATACGCGGAGCAGAACACGTCGCTGAAAAATTTGCAGGACGCCGAGGCGCAACTGGCCTTGTTGCGCGTCACCGCGCCGTTGTCCGGCACGGTCGTGCGCGTCAACGTCAAGCCCGGCCAGGCGGTGGATTTAACCACGGTCGTCGCGGAGGTGATGGATTTGAACCGGCTCGTGGTGAGCGCCGGCATTCCGGCATCCGAAGCGGGTGAGCTGAAGACCGGCAACGAGGTGCAGGTGCTGGCCGAACCGCCGGTGACGGCCATCTTGTCGTTCGTCAGCCCGGCGGTGGACGCGAGCAACGGCACGGTGTTGACCCGCGCGACGCTGCCGGCGGCCAGCGGGTTGCGGCCCGGACAATTTGTTTCCTTGCGGGTGATCACGGCGGTTCACACCAACTGTCTCGCGGCACCAACGGAATGCGTCGTTGCCGATATCAACGGCCAGAGCGTCATCGCGCTGGTCAAGGGCGACGAGGCAACGCAAACGCCGGTGCAAACCGGCTTCCGCGAAAACGGCTGGTTGGAAATTGCCGGAACCGGACTCAAGGCGGGTGATGCGGTGGTGACGGTCGGCGCTTACGGGTTGCCGGAGAAAACCAAGATTCAGGTGATGAATTCGCCGACGAATGAAGCACCGTCCGCCGGTTCCAATTCGTCCACGACGCCATGAATCCCGCCCCCGCTTCAGGTCTGGGCCGGTTCGCCACGCGGCACGCGCTGTCCATCACGTTCATCGCGGCGACGCTATGCCTGGCGGGCGTGGTCGCGGCGCTGCGCACGCCGTCATCGGTGTTTCCGCAGACGGATTTCCCGCGCGTCGTGATCCTCGTGAACAACGGCATCATGCCCGCCAGCGAAATGATGGCCACGATCACGCGGCCCATCGAGGAGGTGATGAAGGGCGTTCCCGGCGTGACCACCGTGCGCTCCGCCACCGCGCGCGGCTCCGCCCAGATCAACCTGTTCTTCCACTGGAACGTGGACATGGTCCAGTCTGAATTGTATGTGCTGGGGCGGCTCTCGGAAATCCGCGCCGACCTGCCCGCCACGGCGTCCACGGAGGTTTCGCGGGTGACGTTCTCGGCGTTTCCCATCATCGGCGTCAGCCTCACGAGCTCCAACCGCGACCTGATGGATTTGTGGGAAACAGCCAATTACAAACTCAAACCGCTTTTCCTGCAAATTCCCGGCGTGGCGAAGGTGGAACTCACCGGCGGACACGTGCCGGAGTATCACGTCATCGTGAATCCGCTGAAATTACAGGCCGCCCATCTCGGTTTGACGGACGTGAGTGACGCGCTTACGAAGAACAACCTCATCGCGCCCGCCGGCATGATCGAGGAAAATTATCACCTGTATCTGACGACGGTGGACGGACGCGTGCATTCGCCGGCGGACATCGGGAACGTGGTCATCGCCGTGAATGCCGGTCATCCCGTGCAGCTCAAGGACGTGGCGCGCGTCGAGCGCGGACCGGAACCGGCCTACACGGTCGTCACCGCGCAGGGCCGGGACGCCGTGCTGTTGAACATTCAGAGCCAGCCCGATGGCAGCACGTTGAAAATTGCCGCCGCGCTGAAAACGCAGATGCAACAATTGAAGGCGGAACTGCCGCCGGACATGCAGCTCGCATTTTTCTACGACCAGTCGTCGTTCGTGAGCGACTCGGTGGGCAGCGTGTGGGACGCCATCATGTTCGGGCTGATTCTGTCGGTGTTCATCCTTTATTTCTTCCTGAAAAACTGGGGCAGCGTGTGGACCGCCATCGTCACCATTCCCATTTCGGTGCTGATCACCTTCGTCGCCATGAAACTGACCGGCATGAGTTTCAACATGATGACCCTGGGCGGCATCGCGGCAGCCATCGGGCTGATCATTGATAACGCCATCATCGTCGTGGAGGCCATGTGCTTCCGCCTCGCCGTCGGCCGGCCGCGGTTGGAAGGAATCCAGGAAGCCGTCGGCGAAATTCTTTACGCGTTGATCGGCTCGACGTTGACGCCGGTGGTGGTTTTCATCCCGCTCGCGTTTCTGACCGGCGTCGCGGGCGTGTTTTTCCGGGCGCTGGCGTTGACGATGGTGGTGTCGCTGCTGACCTCACTGGTGCTGGCCATCACGCTGACGCCGTCGCTGGCCGCGTGGCTCATCCGCGAACCCAAAAAAAAGGCGGGCGCGGCGGATGGCGAAGAAGGCGGGTTTGTGCTGAAGCGGGTGCTGCGGCTTTACGAATACACCGCGCGCTGGGCGTTGCGGCATAGTTGGCTGACGCTGCTGGCGTGCGGTTTCATTCTGGCCTCTTCCGTTTTTGTTTACCGGCAACTGGAGACGGATTTTCTGCCGGCCTTTGACGAAGGCGGTTTTGTGATTGATTACAACGCGCCGCCGGGCACCAGCCTCACCGAAACCTCGCGCCAGTTGAACGAGGCCGAGACGCTCATCCGCGCCAACCCGGACGTGGAAAGTTATTCCCGCCGGCTCGGCACGCAACTGGGTTTGTTCATCACCGAACCGTATCGCGGCGATTTTCTCGTCAAGCTGAAACCCAAACGCCAGCACACCACGGACGAAGTCATCGCGCAGTTCCGGCATGATTTCAACGCCCAGTTCCCGGCCATCCGGTGGGATTTTCCCGGCATCCTCACCGATTTGATCGGCGACCTGCAACTGACGCCCCAGCCCATTGAAATCAAGCTGTTCTCGCCCGATCTGGCGTGGCTGGAAAAAATCGCGCCGCGCGTGGAAGAACAAATCAAAAAAATCCCCGGCGTCGTGGACACGTTCGACGGGCTGACGGAAACCGGCCCTTCGATCAATCTCCATGTGCGGCCCGCCGACGCCGAACGGTTCGGCCTCACCGCGCAGAACATCGCCGACGCGGTCAACACCGCGCTGCTCGGCCAGGTCGCGTCGTCCGTGCTCCAAGGCGACCGCATCGTGAACATCCGCGTGGTGGCCGATCCCTACAGCGTCAACAACACCGCCGCCCTGTCCGAACTGCCGATTCGCACGCCCACCGGCACGGTCGTGCGGCTGGACCAGGTGGCCGACGTGAACCAGAAACCCAGCGAAGTGGAACTGGATCGTGACGATTTGCGGCAGGACATCGTTGTCTCCGCCCGGCTGGAAGGCCGGGACATGGGCAGCACCATGCGGGACATCCAGGCCGCGTTGAGCCGCGACGAATGGCTGCCGCCCGGCACGGTGGAATACGGCGGGCTTTATCAGCAGCAGCAGGAATCATTCTACAACCTGCTGATGGTGCTGCTCGCCGCCATACTGCTCGTGTTCATCGTGCTGCTGGTGGAGTTCCGTTCGTTTTACGAGCCGATTGCGATTCTCTTTGGTGCTGTGCTGGCGTTGTTCGGCACGGTGGTGGGCTTGTGGATCACCGGCATCACGCTGAATATTGTTTCGTTCCTCGGCGCGATCATCGGCATCGGCATCGTCGCTAAAAACGGCATTCTCGTGCTCGATCATTTCCAGCAACTGCGCGGCGAGGGCGTGGAACTGGTCGAGGCGCTGGTGCGCGCCGGCCATCGCCGGTTGCGACCGGTGCTGATGACCTCGCTGGCCGCCGCGCTGGGCATGTTGCCGCTGGCCTACGGCATCGGCGCAGGTGCGGAAATGCTCCGGCCGCTGGCCGTCGCGGTCATCGGCGCGCTGTTTTTTTCCGTGCCGCTGTCGCTGATCGCCACGCCGGTGGCGTATTATCTGATGATCCGGCTGCATCTGCGGTTCGCCGAAAAAAATTCGCTGCCAAAATTGGAAACGGCGGAGTAACGTGTGAACTGGATTTAATTTGCCAATAATGAAACGCATCCTGCCATTGCTGCTGGCCGCGACAATTGCCGGTGGTTGTTCTCGCAATAACCAATCCGAAACCACGGCCAGACCGCAATCCGCGTGGCGGGTGAGCCGCGACACCAACGGTGAATCGGTCGTCACGCTTGACGCAGCCACGCAACAAGGAATGGGTTTGAAACTTGCGCCCGCGCCGCCGCTGCAACTTCCGCCGGAGCGCAAAGCGTTTGGCAGGGTGCTTGACCCGGCGCAACTTTCTTCCGCCGCCGCCGATTTCATCGCCGCCCGTGCCGCCGCCACCGCCGCGCAAAAAGAACTGGCGCGGCTCCAACAATTGGCCGCCCAGGCCAACGCTTCCTTGCAGATTTTGGAATCGGCGCAGGCCGCAGCGGCGCGCGACTCGGCGCAAGCGGACTCGGCGCGGTCGCGGTTCGTCGCCGCGTGGGGTCAAGCCATTGCCGACCGCGACGATTTGTCCGAATTTGTCCAATCGCTCGCGGCGGGCGAAAGCGCGCTGGTGCGATTGGATTTACCGGCAGGTGAAATGTTGCAAACCGGCCCAACCGGCGCGCGTGTAACCGGATTGGGCGACGAAACGAATTCCGTAGAAGTTTCATATTTGAACGCAATTCCAGCAGTCAACCCGCAAACGCAAGGGCGGAGTTTTTTATTTTGGGTGAAACCGAATTCTGCGCGGCTCGTCGCCGGTGAAGCCGTGACGGGCTGGCTGAAAATTTCCGGCACGCCGGTGAGCGGTGTTGTCGTGCCAGCGGACGCGGTGGTGCATACGGATGGACGCGACTGGATTTATGTCCAGACGGCGGACGATTCATTTTCGCGCAAAGAAATTGTGACCGACCATCCGGTCGCAGGCGGCTGGTTTGTGGGCGGCACGATTGCGCCCGGCGAAAAAGTGGTCGTGGCTGGCGCTCAGCAATTGCTCTCAACCGAACTGGTTTCCCAATCGCCGCCGCCGAGTTGAACTCATGCTCACTCGCATCGTTCAATTTTCCCTGCGGTTTCGCGGCGTGGTGCTGGCGCTGGCGTGCGTCATTTTATTTTACGGATTTTACGTCGCTTTGCACGCGAAGCTCGATGTCTTTCCCAATTTCGTCCAGCCGCAGGCAACCATTCAAATCGAATCGCCGGGACTTTCGCCGGAGCAAGTCGAAGCATTGGTGACGCGACCGATTGAATCGGCGGTGAACGGCTTGGGCAACATGGCTTCATTGCGTTCGGAATCCATTCAGGGATTGTCCGTCATCACCGCTGTTTTCAAGGAAGGCACGGACATTTACATCGCACGGCAAATGCTCGCGGAACGGCTTGCGGCAATGGCGGGCGAATTGCCTGTGGGAGTTCAAGCACCGCGAATGACGCCGCTTACGTCCTCCACAATGGTCGTTTTGGAAATCGGTCTGGTGTCGGACAAGTTGTCGCCGATGGAACTGCGGACGTTTGCGGAGTGGACGCTCCAGCCCCGGCTTCTCGCCGCATCCGGCGTGGCGCACTGCAACATTTTCGGTGGCGAAGTGCGGCAGTTGCAGATTCAGGTGAAGCCGGATCGCTTGCGGGCGTTTAATCTTTCCATTCAAGACGTTTTGAACGCGGCGCGCGAAGCGACCGGCGTGCGGGGAGCGGGCTTCATCGAAACTGCAAATGCACGCATCAATCTCCAGACTGAGGGACAGTTGCTCACGTCGGAACAACTCGGCGAAGTCGTCATCACGCAGCACGACGGCCAGAGCGTGCGGATGAAGGACGTGGCGGACGTGGTTTGGGGCGCGCAACCGAAGTTTGGCGACGCGCTGGTTCAAGGGCGTCCAGGAATCATCATGACGATAATGTGCCAATACGGAGCGAACACAATGGACGTGACCAAAACGGTGGAGACGGCGTTGAACGAAATGAAGCCGGAGTTGGCAAAGGAGGACATCACACTGTATCCGCAGTTGCATCGTCCGGCGACGTTCATCACCAATTCGCTGCGCAACATTCTTCATTCGCTGCTGCTGGGCGCGGCACTCGTGGCGGTGGTGCTGTTTTTATTTCTCGGCCATTTTCGCACGGCGTTCATTTCAGTCACGGCGATTCCATTGTCGCTGCTGACGGCGATCATTTTGCTGGATAAATTTGGCGTGACGCTAAACACGATTACGCTTGGCGGGCTGGCCATCGCCATCGGCGAAGTGGTGGACGACGCGATTATTGATGTGGAAAACATTTTCCGGCGGCTGCGCGAAAACCAAGTGCTCGCCGAGCCGCGCCCGGTGTTTCGCGTGGTGCTGGAGGCTTCGCTCGAAGTTCGTTCAGCGGTGATTTACGCGACGTTCATCGTGGTGCTGGTGTTTCTGCCAGTTCTGACATTGACGGGATTACAAGGGAGCTTTTTTGCGCCGCTGGCGTTGAGTTACATTTTCGCAATCCTGGCGTCGCTGGGCGTGGCGCTGACGCTGACGCCGGCACTGGCGTATTTCTTTTTTGAACACGGCGTGCGCGACACAAGGGAAACGCAATTGCAGTCGGGTTTGAAATCCAGATACGGTCATGTTTTGAATTCGATTTCAAAATGGCCGCGCACAGTGATGGCATTGATGGTGGTCGCGTGTTTGACTTCCTTGGCGTTGTTGCCGTTTTTAAGCGGCGGACTGCTGCCGGATTTCCGCGAAGGACATTTTGTTGCGCAATTGGCAATGTCGCCGGGCACTTCGCTGCCGGAAATGCTGCGCGTTGGTCGAATCGCCTCCCTTGAACTTTTGAAAAATCCGAACATCGCGACGGTAGATCAACAAGCTGGACGGGCCGAGCAGGGCGAAGACCCCTTCGGCCCCGAACGCTCCGAGCTGCATATTGAACTCAAACCGCATCCGACGAAGGACGAAGATGTAATCGCCGACGAAATCCGCGCTGTGCTGGCTAAAATTCCCGGCATTCAATTCGACGTGATGACGTTCCTCGGCGACCGCATCGGCGAAACCGTCAGCGGCGAAACGTCGCCGGTCGTCATCAATCTTTATGGCGACGATCTGGACGTGTTGGACGCGAAGGCGCGGGAAGTTGCTGGCATTTTGCGCTCTCTGCATGGCGCGGCGGAGGTGCAGATAAAATCACTGCCCGGCGCGGCGCGTCTGTCCGTGCGATTGCGGCCCGACCGGCTGACGCAGTTTGGTTTTCGTTCCATTGAAGTTTTGGACGCCATCCAAACCGCTTATCAGGGCGCGATTGCGGGACAAACGTATGAAGGCAATCGGTTCACGGACGTGTCGGTGATTTTAGGCGAGACCGACCGGCAAAATCTCGAAAGTGTCGGCGATTTGATGGTGAACAACTCGCAAGGCTTGCAGATGCCGTTACGCGAATTGGCGGACGTGCATGAAACCACCGGACGCTTTTCCATTTCACACGATGGCAATCGTCGTCGGCAAACCGTTACCTGCAATCCGCACGGCGTGGACGTGACGACATTTACCGCGACGGCGCAAAAAGCGGTTGCCGCCCAAGTCAGCTTGCCGCGCGGCGTTTATCTTGAATTCAGCGGCGCATCGGCAGCGCGGGCGGCGGCGCAACGCCAGTTGCTCCTACACTCGGCACTGGCGGCGATGGGCATTTTGATTTTGTTGAGCGTGGCATTTTGCAACTGGCGGCATCTGCTGCTGGTGCTGGCGAATGTGCCGTTCGCACTCGTCGGCGGGGTGCTGGCGGTATGGTTGATCAGTCTGTTCAGCGAACCCGGCGAAGGCGCGCTGACCCTCGGCGCGATGGTTGGTTTTGTGACGCTCTTCGGCATCACGATGCGAAACTCAATCATGATGATTTCGCATTTCGAACATTTGGTAAATGAAGAAGGCATGACGTGGGGACTCGAAGCGGCGTTGCGCGGCGCGGCGGAAAGGCTGGTGCCGATTTTGATGACGGCACTCGTCACCGGACTTGGTTTGCTGCCGCTGGCGCTCGGTAGCGGTGAGGCCGGACGCGAGATCGAAGGGCCGATGGCCATTGTGATTCTCGGCGGACTGGTGACTTCCACCGCGCTGAACCTGCTCGTGCTGCCGACGCTGGCGTTGCGTTACGGACGGTTCGGCGGAATAAAACAGAATTAAGCTTCGGTTGTGGCGCGGCGTTTTGGTGAAGCAACAAAAAAACTGGAGCCAGCAGTCAGGATTGGACAACGATTACCGATTCATCGTCAATAGAATAGCAGGTTTCATTGATGTTTCAAGCACTATTCGTTCTAACTCGCCACTATTTTTCACTACTCTGGCACTTTCACTTACAGTGACCGTGCCGAAACCGCATTGACAAGCCGGTGCCAAAGTGGCACCATATGGGCATGGAACATGTAATCGAAGACCCTCGCAAGAGGATAACAGCCCGCGTTTCGGATACTGTGCGGGTGACGCTGGAACAGGCGGCGGAGCTTTTAGGCTCGACCGTCAATCAATTTGTCGTGCAAACGGCGTATCAGGAAGCGCAACGCGTGATCGAACGCGAGACGGTCATCCGGTTTTCACAGCAAGATGCCCGGACGGTTCTTTCCCTGCTCGACAATCCGCCCAAACCTAACAAGCGTCTCCAGGACGCGGTAAAAGTGTTCAAAGGCACGGTGCGTGCGTAAAATTGAACTGCTGGCGAAGTCGCACGACCGGGACGGATTCGACTGCGGGAGTGAACCGCTGAATCTGTTTCTCAAGCAAACTGCCCGGCAACACGCAGAGCGGGGAATTTCACGGACATTTGTTCTAATGGCTGAAGACGCAGCCGCGCCAAAGCTTATCGTGGGATTTTTCTCCCTGAATCTCTGCCAGATAAAATCCGAATCCCTTACGGCGGCGGAAGCCAAAAAACTACCCTGTGATGTTGCCGGTATCAGGCTGGGCCGGTTGGCCGTCGCCAAAGAATATCAGCGGCAAGGCATCGGAAAAACCCTGCTGGTGGCAGCAATGGGGAAGTTTATCGAGATTTTCAACACGGCTGGCGGGATTGGTTTTTTCGTGGATGCGAAAGACCAAGAAGCCAAACGCTACTATGAGCAATTTGGTTTTGTTCCTATGTCATCCAACGAACTTGAATTGTTCCTGCCGGTAAAAACGATTCAAGAAGCGTTGACTTCGCATCATTGACCAACACTTTCCTTTCCGCCCCTCGCGGAAAGGGCGCGAAGCGTAAAAGCCAGCGCAGCGTGCGAACGTGTCCAGCGGCCGTGCCTCTGGCGGCGGGGTTTGGGGACGCCGTGAGTTCCCAACAAAGCAAAAACGGCTGAACCTCGGGGGTTCAGCCGTTCGTGTTCTGGCCGGGGTTAATCCTCGTCCGGCATCATTACGGTGATGGCGGGTTGTGGATTGCCATGTCGAGTGGGCCACAGGTGGCAATGAGCTTTACGGGGCGAGCCGTGCGATTGTCACTTCGGACATGGAGTGAATGCGATGGACTCTGCCTTGAATGTGCTTGCGTAACAGATGCAGAAGATAGAATCTACGCCGCGTTGGCTTGTGCGGGTGTTTTATTCCCGATTAAGGCCGACCATCGGTTTTAGTAAGCTGCCAGTCCCGGAACGAGATTCTGGGTAATCGGCGTTCCCAGACCGGTTACTTCGTCGTATTTGGGCGTGGCACTGAAACCGCCATTACTGCCAGCCGTCACGTCGTTGAAGAAATAGCCGTAAAGGGATGTGCCGGTGGCATCGGTGCTGCCGGCGATTAGATACAAGGGAACATCAGCCCCCGAAAAGCGTTGACTTTTTGGCACTGACTCGCTGTTGATCGGAAAGGGCAACGATGGCACCCCACATCGGACAACTGGCACTGGTGCCGCCCACCTGAAACCAGCCTGTCTGTCCACTATAGGCAGTGCTGTCATAAACTGTGACACCTGTGTTGGGATTAGCCACCAAGGCGACATCAGGAATCGCCCGCGTGCCGTTGCCCTGCCAGCCGTTCTGATAGGCCGGACGGGCAAAATAGGCACTGAGGCCGCCACCGCTGCCCGACCAGGCAGTTTCGGGCGAGGTCAAATTTCCGAGTGAATCCAGATACAAGCTGGTTCCGCCAACGCCGGTCACACTGGGCGAGGCCGCTGGCCACATGGTTCCCGAACCGTTGTCACCCGAAGAGGCAAAAAACGATACCCCGGACTTGGTGAAATGAGATTCGTAACTGGTCTCGGTGGAGAATTCCGAACCGCCCCAGCTCATGGTGACGATGGTAGCCCCCGCTTTCACCGCCGCGTCAATGGCGGAAACCAGATTGCCAATACTCGCAGAACTGGCTTCTGACAAAATGATTTTTGCGTTCGGTGCCAGGGCGTGTGCCCATTCGACGTCCAGTGATGTTTCCAGCGCCCAACCTGCATCGGTTTTCATGTGTTTTCCATTGGGCGCAATGATCTGAATGGTGGTCTTGGGCAGTCCGAATTGAGTGCAAAAAACATTCAAGTTGTTTTGAATCGTCGGGCTGCCATAGGCGTCAACAATGGCAATCACCTGACCCGCGCCACCGTTGGTAAATTGATCGAGGCCATAGGCGTGACGAATCTGGCTGGGGACATAGCCAACCGGAGAAGTGGACGCCATGGGGCGAACATGCAGGGGCGGATTCGCCTGCCAATCCAAGGGCGGACCGGCTTGGGGTTGAGGCTGGGGATTGGGTTGGGCCAAAGCCGCAAAAGTTGACAGGCAGACGCTGATGGCCGTGGTGACAATGATGTTTTGTGATGTGTTTTTCATGGGATTGGGGAAACTATAGTTTATGGAATTCAGAATGCAAATATTTATTATTAGTTGTGTCAATTTTACCGTGAACAGGAGAAACAATAGCAGAGTTTGTGCCAAAACCCGCTTTTGGGTTAAGTGGATTCTCCCTTTGGCTTCCTGGTTTTTCCGGTCATCTCGGCGACGCTTTCAAACGAGCACAGCACAATTTGCAGGTCGGCCAGCAGTTGGGGAACAGCCGGGGCACATAGCACCCGCACTTCCTCGGCACGTTCAACGCGATAAGGCGAGTTCACATCATCTCCGTAGCCGGGATGACAGCCAAGCTCGGTCACACCGTCGGGCAGGGAACTTAAAATATTTTTCAGGTTGGCGACGCTGATGGCTCCGGGCAGATGCTCGCCTTCGCCGCCTTGTCCGTAAAAATCACCGCAATAACGGATCTGCGGGCTGCACCCGCGCAGCGGCACGCCAAGTTCTCGCGCCAGTTTCAACATGATCGAACGTGCGGGTTCGTTGCGATGCACATGCTGGTGAGAATCAAGATGCGACGGATTGCGGTCCATGAGGCGGCGAAACTCCGCGACTTGATTTTCAATTTCTTTCGCGACGACTTCCGCATCGTCCGTGTTGACGACTTTGTAAAGCGGTTCCCATTCGCCATTGCGCAGAACCCATTCGCCGAGGTCAACGTGCAGGCCGACACTGAAAGCGCGATTTGTTTTGGCATAGGTAGCAGCTTCGGCGGCGGCGGGCCAGCGCACCATCAGGCTCGCGCTGGTAAGGATGCCGCGTTCGACACATTCAATGATGCCGCAGTTGACCCCGGCGCTCAAACCGAAGTCATCAGCGTTGACGATTATATGTTTTGCCATAACTCAAAGTCCGGCGCGGCTCATCAAGCTTCCCAAAACTTTTTCCGCCGCGAAATGTTCCAGGGCGATTTCGCGCGCGGCGCGGCAGTTGCCTTCGTAATCGCTTTCGATTTCGTCCACCGCCGCGAGAATGTCATCCATCGTTTGAAACGCGAACAACCCTTTGCCCGTTGGCAGGTAGCTGCCAAACGCGGTGTCCTGATTGATCACCGGGCGGCTGGCGGC
>DMQW01000382.1:4657-10407 GCA_003455565.1 Limisphaerales bacterium | reverse complement strand
GTGAATTCACCGCGCGATTTGAGGATGAATTCGTGGTAACTCTTCATGTCGCTCGACAGCGTCACCGGGTCGGTGATTTGCCAATGATTTTTCTTCAACAGGCTCCGCGTTTTTTCGTCCACCCCGACCGCCAGCTCGAACGGCACCGGTCGGCGTTTCGGCAAATCGAGAATTTTTTTGAACTCGCGATCCTTCGACCAATAGTAAGTCTCGCCGTTATAGACGATGTCTTTGCCTTTGTTGTGCCACGTCGCGATGGTGTTGAACGCCGCGCCATTTCGATTGAATGAAGGGTTGTCCCACAAATCCAAAACCACCGGCTGCACGGTCGGCTGCCAGTGGAAGCGTTCGAGCGGCACGCGGCAGTCTGGCTGGCCAAAATTCCCGCCGTAGCTGAAATGCGTGTCATGCGCCGCGAGCGCCGCGATGGTTGCCTGATCACCCTGCGCGATTTTGATTTCCGCCGCGACCGGATCGGTCTCGACATAAATGCGGCGGCGACACGCCATGTGTTCGTCACGCAATTCTTGCGCGCCGGTCACGTTTAGAAACGCACCGGCCTCGCGGTAGAGCCGCAGGATTTTTTCCTCCGTCATGCCGTAGCATTTACCGCCGGGATAGTTGCCGCGAAACGCCCAGCGATCTTTGAAACCGTGCGCTTCCAGCACCGGCACGACGGCGTTCAAATTGTTCGTCGCGTCCGGCGACAAATCGTTCAGCTTCGGATCGTAAATCCAGCGGCCTGAATCCTCGATGTAATGGGGATCGTAACCGAGCCGCCGCAGGCCGATGAGGAAATGCAGAAATTGATACGTCACGCCCGCCAGCGGAAACCAGAACAGAATTCCGAAAACAATGATCGGGCCTTTAGTTGGTTTGGGTAAGTTCGTCATTTTCAATTTGTCGAATCACGCGTGCCGGATTGCCCGCAACAATGGTGAACGGCGGCACGTCCTCCGTCACCACCGAACGCGCGCCAACAATCGCGCCGTCGCCAATCGTCACGCCCGGCAGCACCACGCAATCAAAACCTATCCATACATTGCGTCCGATGCGAATTGGTTTCGCGAGCGCGCCGCGCGCCATCCGGCGACGATCGTCAAATGCCAAAGCTTCGAGTTGCTTTCGCCGCTCCGCAGGATCGGTTGAGACACCGTAACTGTCCATGAAGACCACGTTCCAGGAAATCAGCGCGTAATCGCCAACGGAGATTTCGGAATCACAAATAAACCACGCACCGTGAATGCAGGAAAAATCTCCGATGCGAATCCGGCCTTGCGGCCCGACATCAAACATCGTGCCGAGATAAGTCGAACTGGCACGGCCAATGCGGATGCCTTCGGGCAATTCGCTCCGATAGAGCAGGAAGCTGTAACTCGTTTCGAGATAGGCCGACTCGTCCGCCGAGACGTTTGACGGAATCGTGCCGGGATACCAATCCCATGGCAACGTGCGGTTGGCGGTGTCGAGTTTCATACCGTGCTGATGACTTGCGCTGGATTGCCCTGAACACGAGAACGCGGCGGCACGTCACGCGTTACCAATGAGCCCGGTTCGATGAAGGAACCAGCGCCGATGAACACGCCTTTTAGAATTGTCGCATTGGGTCCGATCCACACGTCGTCTTCGATGATAATTGCTTTCGCCACGATGGGTGGACGCTTTTGATTTTTGCCCAGCGGCGAACACGCCACAGCATCCGCAATGCGTTGCGCGGGCGAGATAGGATGAAAGTCCGTGTCGGCAATCGTAGTGTTCCAGCCGATGACGACGTAGTTGCCGATGCGCAATTCCAGTTCGCACAGCAAAACCGCGTTGGAAAAACAGCAGTAATTTCCAATCTCCACTTTTGCATTTTCGCCGAGCGCAAAATGAACGCCGTCGAGCGTGCAATGCTCGCCGACGACAAGCGCGGGTTGTTTTTGGCTTTGAAATCGTTTGAAGGCGAGGTCGCCGCGCACAATCGTGTTTCGGCCAAGCGTTACGTTTTCCGGCAATTTGCCATCCAGCCAGCGACCGGGTTCGAGTGTGGCGATCTCGCTCATAGTGCGGCCTCGGCGGTGGCGGTTGGGGGTTCACCGAATTGGAGTTGGTGCAGCCGTGCGTAAAGGCCGTCGCGAGCGAGCAGTTCGGCGTGCGGCCCGCTTTCCGCGATGCGTCCGTTTTGCAGGACGACAATGCGGTCGGCACAGCGCACCGTGGATAAACGATGGGCGATAATGATCGTCGTCCGGCCTTTCATCAATTTCTCCAGAGTCTGCACGAGGCGCTCTTCGGTTTCGGCGTCCAGCGCGCTGGTCGGCTCGTCGAGAATCAACACCGGTGCGTCTTTGAGAAAAGCGCGGGCGATGGCGAGGCGCTGGCGTTGCCCGCTGGAAAGGGTGAGGCCGCGTTCCGCGACGCGCGCATCGTATTTTTCCGGCAGGCGTTCAATAAATTCGTGCGCGCCCGCCGCCCGTGCCGCCGCTTCGATTTCTTCCTGCGTAGCGCCGGGCCGGCCATAGGCGATGTTCTCACGGATGCTCGCACAAAACAAAATCGGGTCTTGGGTGACGAGCGCAATTTGTTCGCGCAGCGATTTCAAGGTGAGGTCGCGGAGATCGCAGCCGTCGAATTTGATGCCACCTTTTAACGGGTCGTAAAAGCGTGGAATCAAACTGGCCAGCGTGGTTTTGCCCGCGCCGGAAGTGCCGACGAGCGCAATGGTCGAGCCGGGAGCGATAGTCAGACTGAGTTCGCGCAGCACAGGCTGATTCGCTTGGTAGCCGAATGAAACACTGTCGAAAATAATTTCACCACGCGCACGGCCCGACAAATTCTTCGCGTTCGGCGCGTCCGTGACATCCGGTTGTGAGTCGAGCACGGTCAAAACGCGGTGCGCGCCGGCGGCCGCATTTTGCACCGCCGCTGCCGTGTAAGCCAGTGTCTCAAGCGGCTTGAAAATCATCGCGACGTAGGCGACGAGCAGCACGAGGTCGCCCGCCGTGAGTCGGCCCAGCAACACGCCACGTGCGCTGAACCAAATCACCGCCGCCGTGCCCGCCGCGAGCACGAGACCGACGATGGCCTGCGATGCTGTTTGCAAAACGGTGAGCCGCAGACTGGCGAGCAGGCTGGCGCTGGCCTGACTGCGAAAACGGTCGCTCTCGAATTGTTCGCGGCCAAACGCCTGCACGGCGCGAATGCCAACGAGCGTTTCCTGCACGCGCGTGCTGACGTCGCTTTCGTATTCATGCACGCGGAGAGATTGTTCCGTCATCGGCCGGTCAAACCGGCGGACGAGAATGATCAACGGCACGGCGACCGCCAGCGCGGCGGCGGTCACGTGCCAGTCGAGCTTCAACATCACGACCGCGATGCCGAGCAATGTCAGTCCTGATGTTAATGCCGGCATCAGGCCTTCGCTGAAAATGGCCTGGATGCAGTAACTGTCCCAAGTGATGCGGTAGAGCGAATCGCCAACCGCTTTCGCGTCATGGAACGCCAGCGACTGACGCTGGACGTGGTCGAATAAGGCGCAGCGCAATTTGAAAACCATCCGCAACGCCACCGAGTTGAGCACATACGAGCTGAACACATGACACGCGCCCATGATCAGTTCGATCAGCAACAGGCCGACACAGAGCAGCGTCAGCAAGGCAATTCCAGAATGACCGGCGGAGTCGCTGTTTTGAAAGAGTGCTGTGAACCATTGGACAAGGGCTGGCGGTGTGATTTTGCCGATGACCGAATCAATGACGATTTTCACCGGCCACGGTTGAAGCAAGGTTGCGCCCGAAGCCACGAGCAATAGAAGCAGCCCCAGCACCAGCCCGCGCACTTCGCCGGGCATGCATCGCCGAACCATTCGTGCGGTGATTTGGAAAGTTTTCCCGCGCGGAACTTCGTCTGGAATTTCAGGTTCGTTCATGGGGTTTTACGCCGGAAACAATTTTTTCGCCGGGTTTCAGCGTGGCGGGAACGGCGCTCACAATGACTTCCAAGGCCGAGCCGCATTCGTGAAGCACGCGCAGCAAGAGCACCAGCGCGGGCACATTCAGAACGGCCCACGCGATCCATTCAAGCTGGGTTGCCGCGATCATCGCGAGCACCGCAAACAGGGAGGCGAGGGCCAGCACCGAAGGCAGCGCAACCGGCCAGACCCGCAGGCGCACGAGTTGACGTAGTTCGCCGGGGATCTTTTCGCCATGCTCCTCAATGACCAATTGCACCCGCGCACTGCCGAGCAGGCCGCCGCGCACTTCGAGATCCCAGGTGTCATAATCCCCACCGTTAAGGACGACCGCGCCGCTTTCGCTCATGGCCAGTTTGAGGGACTGAAGGCGTTGTTCCGGCCCGCGCCAGTTTTTTTCACTCCAGATGACGACATTTTTGGACCAGGGAAATTTCTTACGGTCGGCCCCGCGTCGCCGCCAAGGGGTCAACCCCTGACGCAACCGGCCAATAAGCCGCGCAGCCGGCTGGAGGAAATGAAGCATCGCGGTCGTCGCCGCGAGCGCTTGCCGCCGCAACGGTTGTTGCTGCGCGTCCCGAAAAAAGGCGTGCTGGCCGCACAGCCAGGCTTGCGTGACGGGCGGAAAAACCGCGAGTGCCAGCAGCACGAGTGAGTAATGTAGCGGCGCGTAAAGCGTGCCGAATGGCAGGATGATCGCTAGCACACCAATCAGCAGATACCATTCAGGCATCATCAGAAAAGTGGTGAGCATTCCGGGAGCAACCCCATAAACCGATTGAAACAAAGCCGTGCCCCAACTGCCATGATAGATGCGGCTCTGGCTCCAGCGGAAAAAATGCCGGAAGCCTTTTCCATAAAGCCGTCCGTTCCAAGTCAGGTGGCCGACGGCGTTGTATTTCTCCGGCCACTTGCGTTCGAGCATCGCTTCGGCGCGGCCATAGTTGAGTTGTTGCCGCCAGTAAGTTTTCACGGTGCCGCGCCGGTGGTGCCAGACCATCGCGCCGGGATGAAACGCGAGCTGCCAACCGCGATCCTGCAACCGCCAGCACAAGTCCACGTCGTCACCGGCAATGCGGAAGGTGGCGTCAAAACCGCCGATGGCTTCCAGACACGTGCGTCGGAAGGCCATGTTGCAACCGGGCAAATGTTCGGCGATCCGGTCGGTGAGCAAAACGTGCGTCGGATTGCCCGGCGAATGATCCACACATTGCGCGACGAATGTATCGTCCTGAAACGCGATGTTCGGGCCGCCCGCGCCGGCGTCGTTGCCGGCTACGAACGCGCTCACCAGATAAAGCAGCCAATGCGGATCGGGCGCGGCGTCGTCGTCAAGGTAGGCAACGATTTCGCCTTTGGCGTTTTGCCAGCCGGTATTTCGCGCGGCGCTCAAACCGGCGTTGGCCTGGCGGATAAGGCGCACGTCGAATTCACCGGCGATGTTTGGCGTCGCGTCACGCGAGCCGTCGTCCACCACGATGACTTCAAATTTCGGATACTCCACTTTGCGCAACGCTTCGAGCGAATGGCGAATGGTGCGTGAGCCGTTGTAGCTGCAAATCACCACGGAGACGAACGGCCATGAATCGTCCGCGTGAAACGGCACATGTTGAAAAACCTGTTTAACAACTTCGAGCGCGGGCTTCGGCGTGCGGTCGCGGGTGGTGATGCCGAATTTCCAATCTTCAATTTCATTGCCGCCGCGAAACCACTCGTCGGTCCACGCAAACACAAACAGGCCCGCGCAGCCGCCGGCAAAAATCGTGCGCGCCTGCCATTCCAGCGTGCGCGCTTGGGC
>DMQW01000382.1:0-4369 GCA_003455565.1 Limisphaerales bacterium | reverse complement strand
TAGCCTTGCAGCTTGTTCTGGGATTCAAGATAGACGTTGAAGGAAACGAAATCCAGGAAGGGCAGTTCGAGGTATTCCGTCGAAGGATAATTGACATAGGTCATCAATCCCTCCGGGTCTTCGTCCTTGGCCGCCCAATAAATCCGTTTCAGAAATTTTTCGATGCGCCGATGGCCATACCACCGGACGATGGGGGAGGGAATTTCGTTGCCGATGGAGTAAGCCAGCATCGCCGGATGCTTGGCCAGGCTGCGCACGGCGGAGCGGATGCGCTGTTCGAGATCGCGCACCCGGCGTGGATCGTCAAGAAACGTGACGTGTTGTTCCCAAGGCAGACCGACAAACAGGCGCAGGTTATATTTTTGCGCAAGATCCAGCAGCCAGATGGGCGGCACGGTGTAAGTGCGGACTGTGTTGATGTGGTTCGCCGCCATGAGCGCAAAGTCGCGCTCGACGGTTTGTGGATTGTGAAATTCACAGCCGTCCGCCTCGGGTCGGAAAGGTCCGTAGGTGATGCCGCGAACGTAAAATTTTTCTTCGCCGACAAAGAGAAATTTCCCGCCGACGCGCACACGCTCAGGAATATGCCCATCAGCCACCGGTGGAGTCTGCGCCGGACGCAGGGTATCCGAAACCGGGTGAGCCTGGCCGGGCGGAATCGGTTTAGTCACCATAGTCACAGTTTATGGCAACATCACCGCGCGGTAAAAGCGGTAATTATTTGTCGGCACGTCGGCGTCCAGCCAATTCGTCGAGGCGGAAACTAGCGTGTTGGTATTGAGCGATGTCCAGTTGACAAAATTGGTGGATGCCTGAATGGCGAAATGCTGTCCGGGCGCACCTTGCACCGTCAGCATGAATTTTCCATTGGTCAGACCCGGCGAGGCGGTGAGCGTGACTGCTGGCGTCAGTAAAAAAGCGTGATAAATACCGTTGGTGGTGTAACCCGAACCGGTGATTTGTCCCGCGTCGTTGATGCCGTCGGCGGATACCAAATTCGTGCAGACCGCAGACGAAATCAGATTGTTCAAATCCAGTATCGTCGTGCCGTCATACAGGAAGGCGTGTTGATTTCCATCGGCCGTCAAAGCATATCCGACCACCGTTCCGACGCGGTTGATGGCGGCGGCGGAACTGTTGGTGCCGCCCAGCGTGCCGAGGTCGGTCATGGCGCCGTTTTTGTAAAGGAAGGCGTGCGTCTCGCCGCTGCTGTCGGCGGCTTCGCCGGCAATCTGGCCGGCATCGTTGATCGCGAAGGCGGCGCTGTAATTGCCACCGGGCAGACCGCCCAGGCTGGTCATGGTGGCGTTGGAATAGATGAAGGCATAAACGTCTCCCGAACTCACGGTGGATTCGCCGACAATCACGTTGGAATTATTGATGCCGTAGGCGCTGCTGTAAGTGCCGTTCGTCAGGGTGCCGAGATCAGTCTGTTGATGATTGCCAAGAAAAATCACTGCGTGAATTTCGCTGTTCAAAGCGCTGGAAATGAAAGACTCACCAACAACTTTGCCGGCAGCGTTGATTGAGTGGGCGATGCTGTAAGTGTAGTTACCAACGGTTTGAGTAAATGTTGTGAGATCAACCAGCGTTCCATTGGTATATAGAAAAGCGCGGAATGCTCCGAAATCGTTCTCCGCTGCTCCCACCACGAGATTGGACGAATTGATCGCGTGACCGGACTCATATAACATACCGGTCAGCAGTCCGAGGTCGGAGTTTGTTGTCCCATTGTAAAGAAAGGCGCGTTGCGAAGTCGAATTGGGCGACCATTCACCGGTTACCGCACCGGAACTGTTGATGCCGTGCGCGGCGCTATAGGAGCCTAGGTTGGTGGAACCGCCCGGCGTTCCGAGATCAACGACGTTATAGCTTTGCGCGAAGCCACACTGAAAGGGGAGTCCCACCAGAAGACCGGCCGCAAAAGCCGTTCCTAAAAGATATTTGTTAATTTTGAGTGACATGGAAATAATATTAAAAGAGTTGCGTCGAAGTAATTGTTGGTTCTATTGAGACCCGGTGGTGTGTTGCTGCAGCCATGAAACATCCTGATTGTTCGGCGACGCCGTGTTCGGAGTCAGCGACGACGAAGTGGTGGCTCCATCCTGCCACTTTTTAAATTCGCTGTGGCCGTCGGCAAAGGAAAGCACCGCGCCGTGATTGTGCCGGATGGCCGGCAAATCAATCCACATGGCGCTGGCACCCTGATCCACCATGTCCATGGCAAACCAGCCGTCGTTGATGCTGTTTTCGCGTTCGTCAATGAACACCCAGGTTTGCGCCGGGCCGGGACTGACCATGTCGCCCAGCTTGAAATTCAGTTTGAATGCCGAACCCGACGCCGGCTGCATCCAGTCGCGCGTGCCGAAGCCGACCCAGCCGTTCATGGAAAGGCTGCGCACACGGTCGGCACTTGAACCATTGAACGTGACGAGGCTTTTGTCCGCCGGGCAATGATATAATTTTCCATTTTTGGTGTAGGGACCGAGTGAGCCGTAAGGTTCATATTGCGTGCCGACCAAATAATCCAGATTCGTGCTTTCATCAAATTCCGATGCGGAACCGGCGGTCAAAGTCATGTTGCCCGCCACCCAGCTTGGGTCATCAGCGTCCTGCCCATGACTTCCCGGACCAGCATCGCTGTTCGGTGCCATATAATCCTGAAAATCCGAATTATACATGACCCCGGCAAGTTGCAGTTGTTTGAAATTGCTGGTGCATTGTGCGGTCTGGGCCTTGACCTTGGCCATGACCAGTGCGGGCAAAAGCAGGCTGGCCAGAATCGCGATGATGGCGATCACCACCAGCAGTTCAATCAGGGTAAAGCCTCGCGCTTTAGTTTGCATATGCGAATGCACGCAAACTTTGTGCCAATTTTGCATGTGAATCACCTTTTTTAAAGTCTGATTAGCTTTCTGAAACATTACCATAACATTTTGTCAGACGTATGACAATTACGGTGCTTGAATTTGGCTAAAAAGCAAACGGAAAGTCTGAAAACGGGACAAAATCTTCAGATTGAATCTGCGGAAAATCGCTGTCGAATGGGGCTTGCCCATTAGCTTCGTCATCTAAATTGCTGTTCAATAATACTTTAGGGCTACCACACAATTTTTCTTTGCAATCTGGAAACATCGGTCCGGTCCATCCAAAATGGCACCCCCCTTGCTTTAGAAAAGATAACGAGTAAAATAAGTTTAATCAAATAAACATTCTGAGCATTCGCATAAACCGGCGGCTGTCCGCTTAACAACAAATCAAGATGCAGAAACAGCAGCACCCTAAATGCACTTTCCAGTCGCATTTAATCCGGGGAATTTTCATGTCATCCAAAAATTTGGCCGCGATGATGCCGTTGTTGACGGTGGCAATTTTTCTCTTGGCCGCGACCTCCGCTTTCAGCGCGGAACCGGGTCGGGAAACCTTGTCCGGTCATGTGCCTTCGGTGGTGGCAGGGCTGACGCCGAAAGGCCGTTTGCCCGCGACCAATAATCTTTACCTCGCCATTGGTTTGCCGCTGCGAAATCAGGCGGCGCTGGATGCATTGCTCCAGCAACTTTATGATCCAGCCAGCACGAATTATCATAAATTCCTCGATCCGCAGGAATTCACTGTGCGATTCGGGCCAACGGAGGCGGACTACGCCGCCGTAAGAGCATTTGCCGAGGCGAACGGTTTGAAGGTCGCCGGCACCCATCCGAATCGCGTGGTGCTGGATGTTGCTGGCAGCGTTTCAAACGTCGAGCAGGCGTTTCACATCACCTTGCGCACTTACCATCATCCGACGGAAGCCCGCGATTTTTTTGCACCCGACACGGAGCCTTCCGTGCCGGCGAATTTACCTGTGGTGACGGTCGAGGGTTTGAGCGATTACGGACTTCCGAAGCCGTTGTTGCACAAAATTGACCCGTTGAAAATCCGTCCGCTCGGCGGTTCCGGCCCCAGCGGTTACTACGCCGGGAATGATTTTCGCAACGCCTACGCGCCGGGCAGCGCACTCAACGGCGCGGGCCAAGCGGTGGGGTTGCTGGAGTTCTCCGCTTATTTTTCGGCGGACATCACCAACTACGAAAACACCATCGGTCTGACCAATTACGTCCCTTTGGTGAATGTCGTGGTGGGGCACGGCGGCCCGCCCAGCACCGCCAACAATGCCGAAGTGGCTTTGGACATCGAGGTGGCCATTGCCATGGCACCGGGGTTGTCGCAGATAATTGTTTATGAGGAAAGTTCCGTCAATCCCAGCACTCTCTTGACCAGCATGGCCAATGACAATCTGGCCAAGCAATTGAGTTCCTCGTGGTCCTGGAGTGGAGGACCGAGCGCGACGATTGACGGTATTTTTAAACAGATGGCTGCGCAAGGGCAG
>DMQW01000393.1 GCA_003455565.1 Limisphaerales bacterium | reverse complement strand
CTACACAGAGTAGATCGTCGGCAGCGTCAGATGTGTATAAGAGACAGGTGTCAGTGATGTCCCAAAGTTCGGCGGCAGCTTTGTCTATATCGGTTTCAATTTCTTCAAGACGTTTTGTGTCGGGTTTGGATTCGGCGGCGAGCGCGTGCGCCGTTTTACTTAACTCGGCAAGGCGAAGGTGCTGCTGGTTCTCCACGTCAAATTTTGGGAGGCGGACATTTTCTAAAACGTGTGTCGAGGTTTGGGTTTCAATGGCGTAACTTTTAACAATGAGAACGCTGGGCGCGGAATTGATCGCGGCGCAGACGTAGTGCGCTTCAAGTTCATTGTCGAGCGGCACGAACATGAGTTTGTGATCGGGAATGACGACTTTATTTTTATCGGCGACTTTACTGCTTCCGGCGACAGACGCGGTGAAAAATGTTGCTTGTTCGCGCCAGCAAACTTTGTAAGGCGCGAGCGTATATTCACCAATGTTGTAGAGCGAATAAAACGGCGCAAAAGGCTCAAGCTTCTTCTTTTTTCCTTTGCCAACCAATTTGTAAAAAAACTTTCGGAAACCAGACCGCTTCCGAAGAAGACTTTCAAATTTTAGAAGATAGCCAAGAGTGAGCGGGAATTTGTCCTTCATCAAATCTTCGTCATAGCCGCATCGTTTTTCCGTGTCCTGAACATTGAGTAGAAACGCTGAACTTTCTGCTTTCCAGCGGCCAACATCGCGTCCGCGCAGGAGCGGATAAAGCAAATCGGATTCAAGCGCAACGCCGTCAACCTGCTCGATTCCTTCAAGTTTGCCAACGTCACTCAAATTGCGCGCGATAATTTCTCCCGCATTATTTTTCCCTGTGATTTCCAGCCAATAAACGCCATTCGCCCAAGTGCATGAACCGGCATAAGCACGATAATCAGACTGGCCGATGACTTTGCGAAGAGCAATTACCGCTTTCGGGCGCGCAGTGAGCCACGGGCTGTTTGGTTTGTCAGGATTGACGGGCTGTGCCTCCCATTGTTTCACCGTGATTTTGGCCAGCACTTCATCAAGGTCGTCGTCGAGGCTAACGGATTGTTTGGCTTTTTTCTGCCAGTAAAGGTAAGGCACAGGATATTTCGTGGGCCTGCCCTTTTGAAACGTGACAATGGCGGTGCGGTTGGTCGCGCCTTCAAACGGCTGGAAATCACTCAAGTCGTCCACTTGAAAAACTTTGAAATGTGCGCCATCGCCGAGTTGAAAACGACGGAAGCCGTCGCCCGCACCTTTGGTTTTGAACAGCGTTTGTGTGATGATGAAACCCAGCCGACCACCGTCCTTCACGTAATTATCAAGACAGGCGTAGGTGAACAACATCGCCAAATCTTTTTTGCCGCCGCCGAGCCGGGCGGCCTGGCCAGTAAGCGAGAAAAGACCATAGTTTTGCCAAAGTTGCAACGTCTTGTCGCGATAGGAATCGGAAAGGCTTTGCCAGTTGACCCACGGCGGATTGCCAATAACAAAGTCGAAAGGCTTTTTGCCGACAAAAACCGGAGCAAACTGGTTTTTGAGAAAGCGCGCCCAAATGCCATTCTTGCCGTTCGCGTTAAGCCGGACGATTCGGTCAAACACATTGCCAATCAATTTTTCCACCGCATTGTCCAAACGCCCCAATGCCGTTCGCAACTTCTCCAGAAATTGCGCCCGCGTGCGGCTCACTTGAACCGACTCTTCGAGCAACGCACAGACAATCTCTATTTTTTCCTGCTCAATCACTGCGGCGGGGAAAGTGAAACGGCCTTCGGAAGTGTCCACGTGCCAGATTCGCCCGTTCGTCGGCATTTCCAACTCGACTTTTCCCTCATGCAACGCCGGGGTGACAAATTCAATCTGGCCTTCATGCACAAACTCAATCGGCGTCAAAATTGAGTCACAGAAATAAACTGGAATCTCAATGCGTGGGGCATGGCGAATCAACGTGCCAAGCGAAAGCAGAAAATTTGTGCGGGCAGCAATGACTGCCAACGGATTCAAGTCGAACCCGACGACGTTGGTGAGAAGTTTTTGCACGAGTTCGTCGGGACGGACAAGGTTGCGGTCGGCATAATCGAACGCTTTGCGGATGCACAAGGCGAGAAACGTGCCCGATCCGCACGATGGGTCGAGAACGCGCGTGTTTGGATTTCCGTCGTAGCCGATCTGACGGATGAGCCGCTCGGCAAGCCAGTCGGGCGTGTAGTATTCGCCAAGATCGTGCCGGACGCGGCGCGGCAACAGATATTGGTAAAGTTTTTTCAGCAAGTCGCGTGTGGCGTTAGGATCAATTGTGGTAGTCGCTGGCTCAAATTGTTGTAGCGCAATGGCGATGTGGCGGAGATTTTGTGCGATGTCGGCGTCCCACGCGTCCAAATACCAGCGGAAAAAATCGCCTTCGAGAAAATTGACAATGTTGAACTGCTTGAACAGGCCGCCATTTTCAAGATGCAGAATTTTATTTTTTAATTCAGCATCGCTGGCGGTTTCCACTTCGGCAGTGAATGATGCAAACCACGAACCTTCCTGCAAGAAAATCAGTTCGGCAGCCAGCATCTTCATCAGCAAAACATAGTAAGTGTGGACAGCGAATAGCAGCCGTTTGAGGTCGGGCTTGCCGACAATGCCATAAAGTTTGGCGAGTTCAGCGGCTGCGGCGTCACCTCGCTCCAATTCCTGTCCATAGATGACACCGAAAATCATGTCCCATTGCGCGAAGAACATTTCGACGCGACGATTGTCGGCAGCGAGCAACTTATGATAGAACGAATTGATGGCGTTTGAAGCGATATTCGCTTCCGGCCCAAAAACTTCCGCGAGAGCGTGCGGTTCAAGTGCGCGGCGTTGAAAAAAGCGCAACGAGTAAAGCAACCAGTCAATGCTGGCTTCGTCCACCGGCATTGGGCCAACGATTTGAAAACCGCCACGCGGAAGCCCTTTTTGTTTGAAGAAATCAAGTTGTGTTTCGAGCGAAATCGGTTGGAAAAATCGAGCGCGATTCGGCGACGAAGCGTAACGAAGATACATGATTTGCTCACCATCCAAACCAATGCCAATCATTTTCTTGACGGCTTCATGTGGCTTTGTGGGAGCTAATTCTCGCGCTTTGCTGGTGAGATACGATGAAAGTTGTTCAATAACTTCCTTGCGTCCGGCTGGCGTGGCAATTTTTCCGGGACGTTCATATTCGATGACGCCAAAGCCATAAACCGCGTCGGCGTAGCCCGTGCCTTGCAACGTGGTGAGTTTTTGTTCGTAATTAGCTTGGGTGGAAATTCCGAGTTGGGTGAGAACTGGCTTCAAAGCCAATTCAACAGGTATGCGAACTTCTTCTTCGTTGTGGGCGCGCTTGGCAATCTCACGAATATCGCGTGCGAGCTTTTTGGAAATCGCGGGGTCAATTTTGCCAGAGCGGGTCATGCCGGTCAAAGTGTGCGCGGGAAATTTGGCAGCGTCAATCTCGCGCCGGTGTTGGCAATTAAAATTTTCTCCGCAAGTTCGCCGCGACTGTCAACCAATCGCCTCGCGCATGGCGGCGAAGAAATCTTTTCCCGTCGCGTCGGGAACCGGCTCCTTCGATTTTTCGTCGCCATGTTCGACGA
>DMQW01000082.1 GCA_003455565.1 Limisphaerales bacterium | reverse complement strand
ACTCAACCCTCCCGGAAGAACCAGAAATACCTCGATACAACACTTGCTCGACGAGAAAACTCGGAAACCAGTGCTTGTCACGCTGTTTGCGTTCTTGGGTCTCATCGCCTTCATCAAAGTCGCAGAGGCAATGCCACATGAAAACCCACGACGGTCAGAGGCTGGCAATGTGTTTACTCAGCGCGGTGAAAATGGTAAAAAACAACTCACATGCCGACGCCCGCACACAAAACCGTTGAGACGACCGTGAAGCTGTTCCACGAAACAGCACGCGGACGAATTCTCCTTGGCGATTCGCTCGACATGTTCCGCGAGGAGATTGAGCCGGGCGCGGTTGACCTGATAATGACCAGCCCGCCGTTTGGTCTGGTTCGTAAGAAGGATTACGGCAATGCCGACGCCGATGATTACTTGGAATGGTTTCGACCATTTGCCGCCGCGTTCCACAAAGCTTTGAAGCCGCAGGGGTCGCTGGTCATTGACATTGGCGGCTCGTGGGTTTCAGGGCAGCCGACGCGCAGTCTTTACCACTACGAACTTCTCATCATGCTGTGCAAGGAATTCGGATTCCATCTGGCGCAGGAGTTTTTCTGGTGGAATCCGGCGCGTCTGCCCACGCCAGCCGAGTGGGTGACGGTTCGACGCATTCGGGTCAAAGATGCCGTCAACTGCATCTGGTGGCTTTCACCAACGCCTTGGCCGAAAGCGAGCAACCGCCGCGTGCTTCAGCCGTATTCCGAAAGCATGAAGGTGCTTTTGGCGAAAGGTTACAAGCCGATGTTGCGCCCATCGGGACACGACATCTCCGACTGTTTCGGCACTGACAATGGCGCGGCTATCCCGCCCAATCTGATTTCGCTCGCGCACACGGAGAGCAACTCGGCCTACATCCGCTACTGCCGCGAGCGCGGCATCGTTCCGCACCCGGCGCGATTCCCAACCGAAATCCCGGAGTTCTTCATCCGCATGTTGACTGACACTGGCGACTTGGTGGTTGATCCGTTCTGCGGCAGTTGTGCGACGGGCGAAGCTGCCGAACGGACACGGCGCGAGTGGGTTTGCTGCGATCTGGTCGAAGATTATCTGAAAGGGGCGCTCGGTCGTTTTCAACGGGGAAAAGTGGAAAAGTATTCGGTTGCCAAATCTGAAAAGCCGAATGGCGACGACGCCTATCGCGCCGCCAAGCCGGGGCTTTTGTGGAATGGCGTGGATGACGACGAGCCGCTTGCGGCAGACGGCGGCGCGAAGCGGGTTGCCCGTGACAAAAGACTGACACCGCAGCTTTCAAAGGCGATTCCTCACGAGTCCAAGCAAGCTCAGATGGCGTTGCTTGAAAGCTATTCTCCCGCTCAGAAGCGGCGCAAGAACAAGGGCAAATGATTCCAGCCTATGGCCACGCGCGTCAGCAAATCCGACCTCTTTCAACGAATCATCGCAGCGGTCAAAGCTTCCGGGTGGAACGCGATTGTTCTGTCGTCGGAGCATCCGTTCAAGCTGTCACTTTTTCGTGGAGAACAACGTGTCATTGTCCTTTGCTACATCTGGAACATGACTCACGGTGGCTATCCTCGAAATCCGAACGAACTCCGCATTCAAGTCACCGGGGTTGACAGCTTTCGCATCGAAGAAGGTGCAAAGACGCTCCTGCTCGGATGGGGTGAAGAAGAACGGATGTTCGCTGGCTTCGACGTGACCAAGCACCTAATTTCGATGTCGGGCCGCTCGCCCTCTCTCCAAGTCAGGCGCGAGACGGTCAACGAAGCCAAGTCGAAAGCGTTCTTCCCGCAGACTCGCGACAATCAAGAAATCGTCATCGCGTTTCGCCCCGATTTCTTTCCAACCTACGTTCAAGAACTTGAGGAACTCCACAAGACAGCCCAGCAGCCCGAGGAAATGCGCCAGCTTGAGCGCATCGCCAATACCGACATCGAACGCGAAATCAAAGACATACCTGCCGGACCGAGAAAGACGGTCCTGCAACAAATCAATCGGAAGGTGCGCGACGCGCGCTTCCGCCAGAACGTGCTGACTGCTTACGGCAACCGCTGCGCAGTCAGCGGTATGCAACTCGACCTCGTGGACGCGGCGCACATTATTCCGGTTGACCATGAACGCGGAACGGATGAACTGAAAAACGGACTATGCCTGAGCGCGCTTCATCACCGGGCTTTCGACAACGGACTCTTCGGAATCAAACGAGACTATTCGGTCATGCTCAATGAGCGGCGCATATCCGAACTCCATTCAATTGGCTGGGACGGTGGCGCGGCTGAATTCAAAGCAAGCTTGCGTGACCAGATTCTTTTACCTGCCCGACGCGCTCATTATCCAGACCCGGACTATTTGGTTTTCGGACAAGCGTTGCGAGGCTGGGCGCAGAAGCAACTTGCTTGAACAGCGCGTTGCTTCCGTTGCCGGGAGTTATCAAGCTTTGACCGAGTTCGCCGAAAATTTTAACGCGAATTGAATTTGAAAAGTTTTGCCCAAGTTGAATTGAATTATTGCCACCATCGCGACGGCCTGCGTCAGTTCCTGAAAATTAAAATTCTTCCATGCGACCGGCTTGTCCTGATGGCCGGGCGAAGTCCAAGTGTCGCCGTAATGGATGTCCAGCAGCAGTCCCATGCCC
>DMQW01000385.1 GCA_003455565.1 Limisphaerales bacterium | reverse complement strand
CATGGTAAGCAACGTGGCGTTGGTGTAGATATTGGTGTCGACCGACTGCGTCAATTTCCCTTACCGAAAATTGTTTCCCATGTGAACGAAGTAGAAACGCTCGTTGATCAAATTCTTGCCAAAAAGCTGAAAAATCATGTCGCTGACACGACCGCGTTGGAACGTGAGATAGACCAACTGGTTTACGCCCTCTACGGCCTGACACAGAAGCAAACCAAAGCTATCGAAGAGGAAATCCAATGAAGATAAAACCACCTGTTAAAGGCTCTCATATTGTCCTTCGCATGAAGCCAACAGTAATGGTCAGGGGGCGCTGTCTCGATGTAATTGATGAGCACAATAAACTTTTTGATAAAGCTTCTTTGGTTGGAGTCGGCAAATATGGCATTCCTTGGCAGCGAACCAGATGCAGCGAGTTCAACAATGCAATCAATAGTGGAGTTACTACCTATTTGTTCATAGTCTTGAAGACGGCCAACGGTTTCAAAGGATTTCGAGCGCCAATTCGCATGATTTCTCTTTCCGGAAATCTGCAAGATTTAGCTTTGAAATATCCTGAATACTACAACGAATACCGCCGAGTGCCTATGCTATACGATGCGGTGCTCACCGTAGAACCAAGTATGTGGTTTGTGATCAGTAGTCGTCTTGAACCTCATTCTTTAGCGCGTTTGAGGTTGTTGAGCAACAATCGGAGACTGCTTGATGTTTTGAGTAAACCTTGCCGTTCCTCGGCAATGATAGTGCTTGAAGGAAAAAAACCACACTGATTGACCCAAAGCTATCAAATGCCCACACACGACATCATAGACAATCGCAAGGAAAAGCTGGTTGACCACATCAACCGCATTTTGTCCTCCACCAAGTCGGCGCGGTTTGCGGTCGGGTATTTTTTCCTTTCCGGGCTGGAGAGCATCGCGCACCGGCTGGCGGACGTGAAAGAATTACGGCTGCTCATCGGCAATACCACGAACCGCGAGACGGTGGAACAACTGGCCGAGGGCTATCGGCGGCTAGATTTGGTGGCGGAAGCGGCGGAAGCCGAGGCGTATCCCAAGCGCACGGACACGAAACGCATTGCCAGCGATACAGCGGGCAACATCCGGTCGGCCATCGAGTTGATGGATCAGACGGATGCCGCGCAGGCGGTGGTGACGACGCTGGTGCGGATGGTGGAAGAAAAGCGGCTCAAGGTGAAGGTCTATACCAAAGGCCGGTTGCACGCGAAGGCTTACATTTTTGATTATGGCAAGGTGTTTGATAAAAGCGGAAAGCCGGTCGAGCGCCACGAGGAGGGACTCGCCATCATCGGCTCGTCCAATCTCACGCTGTCCGGCGTCTCGCACAACACGGAGTTGAACGTGCTGGTGCAGGGCAACGACAATCACGCGGAGCTTGGCAAATGGTTTGATGAGCTTTGGGACGAGTCACAGGATTTCGACGAGGCGTTGATGGCGGAAATGAAACAGTCCTGGGCGGTTGCGGGTGTCAGTCCGTATGACGTTTATATGAAAACGATCTACGCGCTGGTGCGCGACCGGCTCGAAGGCGAGGACGACAAGGATATTTTGTGGGATGACGAGATCACCAAGCGGCTGGCCGATTTTCAGAAAGTGGCGGTGCGTCAGGCAGTGCAGATGCTCAAGGATTACGGCGGCGCGTTCGTGGCGGATGTGGTTGGCTTGGGCAAAAGCTACATCGGCGCGGCCATCGTGAAACATTTCGAGCGCACGGAACATGCGCGGGCGCTCATCTTGTGTCCCGCGCCACTGACAGAAATGTGGGAGCGATACAACGAGGTGTATCAGATCAATGCGCGGGTGCTTTCCATGGGAATGTTGCGCGAGGAAGACGACGGCGCGGTGAATTTTCTGCTGGATAACGTCCTCTACAAAGACCGTGATTTCGTGCTGATTGATGAAAGCCACAATCTGCGCCACCGGGACACGCAGCGCTACAAGGTGGTGGAGGCGTTTTTAAGCACGGGGCGGAAGTGTTGTCTGCTGACCGCGACACCGCGCAACAAGAGCGCATGGGATGTTTATGCCCAAATCAAGTTGTTCCATCAGGATGACAAGACGGATTTGCCGATTGACCCGCCGGACTTGAAGCAATACTTCAAGCTGATTGAGGATGGAAAACGGAATTTGCCGGACTTGCTGTCGAACATCCTCATCCGCCGCACGCGCAATCATATCTTGCGCTGGTATGGTTTTGATTCCGTGACGCACCAGCCAGTTGACCCGTCGCAGTTCAAGGATTATCTCGACGGTCGGAAGCGCGCGTATGTTTTTGTCGGCGGACGGCATCAGTTTTTCCCGAAGCGCACCCTGGACACGATTGAATACAGCATTGAGAAAACCTATCAGGGGCTTTACCAGCAGTTGCGCGGGTATCTCGGCACGTCAAAAAATGGCAAGGCAAAGAAAAATGCCCCCGCCAGCACGGCGACGGATGAATTGAAGTATGCACGCTATGGCTTGCACCATTACGTTAAAAAGGGGAAACAAAAACGCGAGCCGTATGCCAGCCTTCAGCGCGCCGGTTACACCTTGCGCGGGCTGATTCGCATCTTGCTGTTCAAACGATTCGAGTCGAGCGTTTATGCGTTCAAGGAAACCATTCGCCGACTGATTATGGTTCACGAGCGGTTTCAAAAAGCGCTGGCGGAGGGAATTGTCCCTGCCGGAGAGGACGCACATGTAATCCTATACGAGCCAAACCATACGGATGAGCGGGCATCCATGGATGCGTTGCGATTGGTGTGCGGCCGTTACGACATAAACGATTTCCATTCGGACAAATTGAAGGCGGACATCGAACATGATTTGAAGCTGTTAAAAAAGATTTTGGAACTCGTCATGCCCATCACGCCAGAGCAGGACGCGAAATTGCAGAAGCTAAAAAGCGAGCTGGCAAAGCAGCCGTTGAAGGACGGCAAACGGCTCATTTTCACCCAATACGCGGACACGGCGAGGTATCTTTACGACAATCTGAATCCCGGCGGCAAGCGGGATGACATTGACGTGATTTTCAGCGGCGACAAAAGCAAGGCGCGCATCGTCGGGCGCTTTGCGCCGAAGGCAAACCCTGAATACCAATTTACAGCCGGCGAAAAGGAATTGTTCACGGTGATTGCGACGGACGTGCTGGCGGAAGGCTTGAACCTTCAGGACTGTGACAACATCATCAATTACGATCTCCACTGGAATCCCGTGCGTCTCATCCAGCGATTCGGGCGCATAGACCGTATCGGCAGCGACCACGATGTCGTTCACGGTTTTAATTTCCTGCCGGAAACGGAACTCGACAAGCATCTGGATTTGAAGGACAAGCTGCATAACCGCATTCAGGAAATCCACGACAGCATCGGCGAGGATTCTGAAATTCTGGATCGCACCGAAAAGCTCAACGAAGAAGCGATGTATGCTATTTACGAAAAGAAGGGCGGCCAGTTGAATTTGTTCGAGGATGAAGAAGACGAATTTCTCGACTTGAATGAAGCCGAGGAAATTTTGCGCCAGTTGCGGAAGGAGAACCCGGCGGAATACGAGAGGATTGCCGATTTGCGCGACGGCATCCGCGCCGCCAAAACGTCCACGCTCAAGGGACAGTTCGTTTTTTGCGAGGCAGCGTATCCAGACGGAGCCAGCGCCAAGAGCTTCCAGCAATTATTCCTACTCGATACGAACGGGGCTGTGGTATCAAAAGACATTCCCAGAGTCCTCGGTGCGATCAAATGGGGGCCGGAATTGAAAAGCCAGCCATTGCCGCAAGATTACAACGCCGCCGTCATGCGGGTGCTACGCCAGTTCGCCGAGGAAGTGAAACACCGGCAGGCCGAGCGCTCCCACACCCTGTCGTTGAGTCACGGCCAGAACTACATTTTACGCGAGTTGCGCGTGCTGTTTGGAGCCAGCACAGACGATGACCAAAAGGGCAACATCAATGTTTTAGAAAAGGCGTTTCGCGGGCCAATCACACGGGCGGTTAATGGCGAATTATTGAAACTGCGAAAAAACGGCGTGACCGGAGAAAACTTATTGCGGTCACTGGCGCGCATTTACGACCAGCACAATCTAAAAGATTGGGTTGCCCAGCGCGGCCTGCACGCCACAATGCGGCCTGTGCCCAAAATCGTTTGCAGCGAGGCGCTGGTTTGATTCGGAGACAGGCGGGACGCACCGTCCTACGTTATCAGCGTGAATCGGCGCCCCATCAGCGGTTAAAATTCTTTGCGCCTTTGCTCCTTGGCGTCTTTGCGTTAAAACCCGTTCGCGTGGTTCGCGGTTTCCGATTGAATTGAGACAGGCTGGAAGCTCTGTTCTGCGTTATCAGCGTCCATCAGCGTCCATCAGCGGTTCAGAGGATTTATCACCGCTTGTCGCGCCAATCATTGATGGTGATCAGCCTGGACTTCTTAACTTCAGCGTGGGTGTCGAAAAAAAGCAGGGCGGCGCCTTTCCCGTGACGATTGATCGCCACCCGCCGGGCATCGCTGCTTCCGCCCGCGGTTCGGGGGTTTTCTGTTCCGTTGGGTTGATAAGGGATGTGGATGGGTTTCCAGACATCGTAGCGATCCGAGTAGGTGGTCGGGTCGGCGGCGGTGATGGGGCCGAAGTCGGTGCCATCCTCACGGTCAGCCAGATAAATCGTGTCAGTTGGACGCTGAATCGTAGTGATCTTCGCCAGACCGATAAGTTCCGTGCCGGTCGGGTCGGTTGGACTGGAGAACGTCCAGCCATTGACCACAAAACAAATCAATTGCTTCTGGCCCGGGTAGCGCGGCTCCGGATCTGGATAACTTGGACAGGTGTAAACTTTTACTTTTGTGAAGTTCGTGCTGTTTCTACCGCTAAGATTCGGGGTCAACACCTCCCACCAATGCGGACCGTTGGCGCGCGCAGCAAGCCCGTTGTTATCGTCGGCATACATGACCAGGGACAATCCCATCTCGTGAAGATTGTTCAGACATTGCGCCCTTTGCGCGGTCGCCTTGGCTTTGGCCAGCGCGGGCAACAACAACGCCGCCAGGATGGCAATGATCGCAATGACAACCAGGAGTTCAATCAACGTGAACCCCCGGGTGCCGTGGTGTTTCGTTTGCATTCGCATTTGAAACGTTATTGCGGCGTTTTTTCGCTGGTGGCGATTGCTGGCCTGACTGGGTCGCCGCCACGTTATCGTGGCCTGGCCTTAACACAACTGTTTTTTGCGGCAGGATGGAGGATATCCTTCAAAATCCAAACCCATCCTCGACGAAATAGACCGGGAGCTGGCGCGGCACTACGGCTTCGCGGCGGCGGAGCTGGACTTCATCCTGAACTACGACATCAAATACCGCCTCGGCCGCGACACCGAAACCAGCGACGATTAAGCGACGACCGAGACAGGCTGGAAGCGCTGTCCTACGTTATCAGCGTCCATCAGCGAAGATCAGCGGTTTCCGCCTTCACCCGGTTTCGGCGCGACAAAGAAAAATTATTATTCCGGCCCCACTGAACGGCGCGATGCCTTCTTGTCCGCATGGTGCGATTTGTCGGCGAGCATTTTATTTTTCGCACGACGGGAGCGTTTGCGTTTCTGGCGGCGGATTTTTTCGATCTCGGCGCGTTGCGCGGCCACAAAACCATTTTTCGCCGCTTCAATTTTATCCAGCAACAATCGGCGCGCGAAGAAACGGTTGAGTCCCTGCTGGCGCGTTTCCTGACATTTCACCTGCACACCAGTCGGACGGTGGCGCAGCATCACGCAGGTGGAAACCTTGTTGACGTTCTGCCCGCCATGCCCGCCGGAGCGGACAAAAGATTCCTCGATGTCCGCCTCGCGCACGCCCAGCGCGGCCATGCGCAACGCGAGTTGATTTTCTTTTTCGAGGCTGACGGGAAACGCACTCATGCAGCTAATTGTAGCGGCGGTCTGTGACC
>DMQW01000093.1 GCA_003455565.1 Limisphaerales bacterium | reverse complement strand
CGAATGCCCCGCCTTTATAAGTCGTTCCGTAAAACGCATCGTCCGGACCCTGAACCAGACCGCTGTTCGGCCACGCTCCATTCGTGCCGTCGAAAGAGAACAGCGTTGTCAATTCTCCATTGGTGGTTGCGCGAAAGACGGTTCCGCCGCTGCCATAGTCATTCGTTACAGCGCTGCCACCAAACATCGTCGTTCCGTAGAAAGCTCCGTCGCTGCCCTGCGCCAAATCCCCGTTCTGCTGCCAACCGTTCGTATCAGCAAATTGCGCCAGTGTGGTGATCTCGCCATTGGTGGTGACGCGGAAGATCGTTCCATAACCAAAAGCTCCGCCGAATTCTGTTGCCCCATAAAATGCCCCATCTTTTCCATACAGCAGGCCGCCGACAGGACCGTCACCGCTCGTGCCGCTGAAGGTTGCAATGGTCGTGAGTGTTCCGTCCGCAGTCATTCGGAAAACCGTGCCTGAACCATTGGTTGTGCCGTTTCGGATGGTTCCGTAAAAATCTCCAGCAGCGCTCCTGGCGAGTCTGCCGGAAGGCACCGCCGGACTATTGTTGACTGGCTGAAACGAGATGAGCGTCTTCTCCACACCATTCGTAGTAATCTGAAATAGGGTTCCCGCATTGTTCGTTCCGCCGGTATAGGTGGTTCCATACAAATCCCCGTTGGTGCCCTGAACGAGGCCGGAAGCCGGCTGCACGGCATCCGGATGCGTAAAGGACGTTAGCGAGGTCAATTGTCCTGCGGGCGTTACTCGAAATACAGTTCCGTAACCTTGTGCTCCGCCATAGTAAGTTGTTCCATAAAATGCGCCATCAGTTCCCTCAACGACCGCCGCCCGTGGTTGGCTTCCGTTGGTCTGATCGAACGATCCCATCACCGTCAGTCCGCCATTCGTCGTAACTCGGAAAACTGTTCCGTATCCGACGTCTCCGCCTCCTTGACTCGTCCCGTAAAAAGCGCCGTCCGATCCCTGGATCAACGCCGCTTGCGGATAGATTACACTATCGCCGGTGAACGAAACCAAATTGGTCAGTTCACCGCTGGTGGTCAACGCGAAGACAACTCCGAGATCGGCGCTCCCGCCGCCCTGTGTCGTGCCATACAGACGCCCATCCGAGCCTTGCACCAGTCCGGCGCTGGGATAGCTGCCGTTAGTGCCGCCAAAACTGAACGCCGTGCTCAAACCTTCGTTGGCGGTCATACGGAACACGGAGCCGAGGCTGAAACTTCCCCCCTGCTGCATCGTTCCATAAAAGGCGCTGTCGTTTGCCTGAATCATCTGGGCGTTCAGGTGATTGGTATCGGTGAAAGACGCCACCGCAGTCCACTGATTGGAAGCCACGCTGAAAATGGAGAAGGCGAACATTGGCGCATTCGTGAGACCTGAATTCAACGGTTGATAGGAGGTTCCATAAAGCGCGCCATCGTTTCCATGAAACAATCCGGTGATGCTCGGGCGGTTGGATTCAAACGCAGCCAGGTTCGTCAATGCTCCTTCCTGCGTGACGCGAAATATCGTGCCGAAATCATTCGTGCCGCCGTGGAGCGTCGTCCCGTAAAAACCGCCGTCGCCGTCCGCCACCAGTGTCCTTGACGGCATCGCCCCATTCGTGCCGTCAAAGGAAACAAGCGTCGTGAAGGTTCCGTTGGTTGTGACGCGGAACACCGAGCCTAATCCCTGCGCCCCGCCGCCGAGCGTCGTGCCGTAGAATGCGCCGTCGCTTCCTTCGACCAGGCTCGATTGAACCTCGGGAGCGCCGGGAAAACTGTAAATCTCCTGGACGGTTGCCGCGGCCAATCCAAAACCTGTTCCCAGGCACGCTGTGACCACAATAAGCGCGCGCGCCATTGCCCGAACTTGGTTGGCAAACGAGGCGCCCATTAGCGTGAGCGGTTGCCAAGGTAATTGATTCAAGTTTGAAGCCATTTTGTTTCGCCGCCAAATCTTTCGCCGTCCATTCCGCGTTATCCAGTGCTTCCTGCAGAATCGGCGCGCTCTTCCTTCCATCGTCTCCCGCCAGGATTTTTGGGCCTTTTGGGGCTTTCTGGTAAAAAATCAAAATTCCAAAATGCTGTCAAGGTTTTCCTGCGCCTAAATTATGAGCACAATCGAGTGGGCACAAAATAAAGTGAGCAGTCCCAAGCATTTTGCAGTCTGTGGAATTCATTTTTCCTCAACCCGCTGAATCCGCGCGCCAAGCTTTTGCAGTTTCACGTCCATCTGCTCGTAGCCGCGGTCCAGATGATAAATGCGGTTCACCTGCGTCGAACCTTTCGCCGCGAGGCCTGCGATGACCAGCGCCGCGCTCGCGCGCAAATCGCTCGCCATCACCGGCGCGCCGCTCAACGGCCGTCCGCCCTTCACAATCGCGCTCGGCCCCTCGATCTCGATGTCCGCGCCCAGCCGCGCCAGCTCGCTGACGTGCATGAAGCGCGATTCAAAAATCCGCTCCGTGATGATGCTGATGCCCGGCGCGAGCGCCAGCAGCGACATCATCTGCGCCTGCACGTCCGTCGGAAAACCGGAATACGGCAGCGTCGTGATGTCCACCGGCTTCAATTTTCCCTTCCGTCGGACAATCAAATTCGTGCCGCTGCGTTCAATGGAAACGCCCGCTTCATTTAATTTATCAATCACCGCGCGCAGATGGTCGGCCCGTGCGCCTTTGAGCGTCACCTCGCCGTTCGTCGCGCCGGCGGCGATCAAAAAAGTCGCCGTCTCGATGCGGTCGGGAATCACCTCATGCTCCGCGCCGTGCAATTTTTCAACGCCCGTGATTGTAATCGTCGGACTGCCCGCGCCGGAAATGTTCGCGCCCATCGCGTTCAGGAAATTGGCGAGGTCCACAACTTCCGGTTCGCACGCCGCGCTTTCAATAATCGTCACGCCGTCCGCCAGCGTCGCCGCCATCATCACGTTCGCCGTGCCGAGCACGGTTGAACCCGAGCGTCCGCCGAGAAACATCACCGAGCCAACAAGTTTTTTAGCCGTCGCCGTAACGTAGCCGCCTTCGATTTCAACTTTCGCGCCGAGCGCTGCAAAACCCTTCAGATGCAGATTGATCGGTCGCGCGCCGATGATGCAACCGCCCGGCAACGACACGCGCGCCTTGCGCAGCCGTCCGAGCAACGGCCCCATGATGCAGATGGAACCGCGCATTTTGCGCACAAGTTCGTAGTCCGCGTAGCCGCGAATTTTTTTGGCGTGAACGGTCAGCGTGCCGTCTTCAAATTTCACCGACGCGCCGAGCGATTCGAGGATTTGCACCATGAACCGCGTGTCGCTCAAATCCGGCACGCGGCGGATGACGCACGGCTCGTCCGTGAGCAGCGTCGCGGCCATGATGGGCAGCGCGGCGTTTTTGCTGCCGCTGATGGTGATTTCGCCGTGCAACGGCACGCCGCCTTTGAT
>DMQW01000394.1 GCA_003455565.1 Limisphaerales bacterium | reverse complement strand
CGGCAAAACCTTTGCGCCTGCCGGGATGGTCGTAAGCGGTGTGATGCTTGGCGAGACCTTCGCGGACTTCCCAAGAAAGGTTCAGGCCGGAAAATTTCGGGTATTTTTGTTCGAGCTGCTCGACGATGCGGAGACTGTGCTGGTTGTGTTCAAAACCGCCGTGGCCTTTCATCAAACGGGCGAGGACAGTTTCGCCTTTGTGGCCGAACGGCGAATGGCCGAGGTCATGCGCGAGGGCAATGGTTTCGGCGAGATCGGTATTTAATTTCAGCGCGCTGGCGATATTCCGCGAAATGGCGGCGACTTCAATCGTGTGCGTGAGCCGCGTGCGGAGATGGTCGCCGGTGCCGTTGAGAAAAACCTGCGTCTTGTATTCGAGCCGGCGAAAGGCGCGCGAGTGGATGACGCGGTCGCGGTCGCGCTGATAATGCGAGCGCCATTCGGGCGGGACTTCCTGGTATTCACGACCGCGAGTGTCGCCGCTGAATTGTGCGTAGGGCGCGAGAATCTGGCGTTCGATCTGTTCGAGTTCCTGACGGGTTCTAGGCATGGAACAAATACATGAAAATCAGTTGGCCGCGAGTAATTCCTGCACGGCGATGCCGCGCAGTTCAAACAAACGGCGGATGGTGTCTTCAATCAAATTATTCGGGCAGCTCGCGCCGGCGGTGATGCCGACGATGAGGTTTCCGGCGGGCAGCCAGTCGCGGGTTTCAATTTCCTCTTTGATGTGCTGGTTGTAATGGCGGATGAGTTTGTCCGATTCCATCTTGGCCGCGTTCTTAATAAAGAAGGTGGGCAATACTTTTTCACCCATCTCCGCGAGATGCGACGTGTTCGAGGAATTATAGCCACCGATGACGATGAGCAGGTTCGGCGGGTTGAGCAGCATTTTTTCGAGCGCGTCCTGACGGTCTTGCGTTGCGCCGCAGATGGTGTCAAAAAAACGGAAATGTTTTTCCAGCAGGCCCGCGCCGTGTTTCTTTTCCATCGTGGCCTTGAAACGACGTTGAACTTCTTCAGTTTCGCCGCGCAGCATCGTGGTCTGGTTGGCCACGCCAACGGCCTGCAAATGCAAATCGGGATCGAAGCCGGCGGAGTAGGCGCCCTCAAATTTTTTGAGGAACTCGTGTTTGTCGCCGCCGTTCAAAATGTAGTCGCAAACAAAATCAGTTTCCGCGAGGTTGAAGACGACGAGATAATGTCCGCTGCCGTAGGCGCGCGCCTGCGAAGTCGTGGCCTTGGTTTCCTCGTGCTTGGCCTTGCCGTGAATGATGCTGGTGACGTGTTCCTTGGAGTATTGGCGGACGCGTTTCCAGACGCTCATCACGTCGCCGCAAGTCGTGTCCACGAGCCGGCAACCCTTGGCCTCGAGTTTTTTGCGCGTGCCGACTTCCGTGCCGAAGGCGGGGATGATGACGGCGTCGCCGGATTCCAACTGGTCTAATTCCGTATCGGTCGGCTTGGGTGAAATAATCTGGATGCCCAGATTGCTGATTTGGTCGTTGACTTCCGGGTTGTGAATAATTTCGCCGAGCAGATAAATGGGCGTGTTGGGCGCGACCTCGGAAAAATACTTTTTGGCGGCGTAGGCCAGGTCAATCGCGCGCTCGACGCCGTAGCAAAAGCCGAATTCCTTGGCGAGCTTCACGGTGAGACTCTCGGCGGCGAGAATGCCGCCGTTGGCGCGGATGCGTTCGACCAGTTCGCTGCGGTAATGCGAGAGCACCTGCGCTTGCACGGCCTCCATGATGTCGGGCCGGCGGAGGTTGATTTTGTTTTGGGTCGCGGGTAATTCCTTTGACATGAAAAGAAATTAGCCGTGCCGGACAGAATCGTCGAGCAGAACTTGGCTGTGAATTAGATTGCGCGCGGGAAAAATCATGGGACTATGGGTGCGTGTCGGAGCGTGGCTCAGCCCGGTAGAGCGCTTGGTTTGGGGCCAAGATGTCGCAGGTTCAAATCCTGTCGCTCCGACCATTTTCCTTCCCGCAGATTTCACCGATGGTTTTCAATGGTTAAAATTTCAACGGATGGGCAAATAGCTACAAAGAAAAGCCCCGGCGGAAGTGTTCAAAATAATCCACTCTTCATAAAACCCCTGTAAAACAAGGCGGAAACTCAATCCGCTGCGGTTCGTTTTGAGGTTGGCATTGCCGCTGCTAAAGACGTGTTGGCCAATCACAATCGGAACCGGTTGGATTCTCAACCTTGCCCGTTGGCGCGGGCAAAACTGGACGGCGCGGCAGTGGGCGCATGGTTGGCCGGAAGCGCAGTTCGAACCAAAACAAACTATGAAGAAAATTGAAGCAATCATCAAACCGTTCAAGCTTGAAGAAGTGAAGGACGCCCTCGGCGAAATCGGCATCGAAGGCATGACCGTGAGCGAGGTCAAGGGGTTTGGCCGTCAAAAAGGCCACACCGAAATCTATCGCGGCAGCGAATACACGGTGGATTTTCTGCCCAAGATCAAAATCGAGCTGGTCATCGCGGATGGCCAGAAGGACGCAGCGGTGGGTGCCATCATCAAGGCGGCCAAGACCGGCAAGATCGGCGA
>DMQW01000343.1 GCA_003455565.1 Limisphaerales bacterium | reverse complement strand
GGAACGGAAGCGAACAACCTCGCCATCTTCGGCGCGGCGCGGTTGCTCAAGCCGAAAGGAAAACATCTCATCACGTCGGCGATTGAACATCACGCGGTGCTGCACTGCTTCGATTACCTTGAAAATAAAGAGGGTTTTGAAGTCACGCGCCTGCCGGTGAATTCTGAAGGCCGCGTTTCCGTGAACGATTTGAAGAGTGCGATTCGCGCGGACACGGTTTTGGTTTCCATCATGGCGGCGAACAATGAAATCGGCACGATTCAGCCGGTGGCCGAACTCGGCGCAATTTGCCGCCAGCGCGGAATCATTTTTCACACCGACGCGGTGCAATGGTTCGGCAAGGAGCCATTCGAGAACATCGGCTATTTCAATGCGGATTTGGTTTCCATCTGCGCACACAAATTTCACGGACCGAAAGGCGCTGGGCTGCTTTACATCAAGTCGCCGCTGCATCCTGATCCGATTTTGTTTGGCGGCGGACACGAAAACGAACGTCGTGCTGGCACGGAAAATCTCCCTGCCATCATCGGTCTGGTCGCTGCGCTGGAAAAATTTGTAAAACCGCCGGTTTTTGAGCGGACTAAACTGCAGGTGCTCGCGGCTAAACTCATTGCTGCCATTGAGAAAATTAAAGGTTGCGAACTGGTCAGCCCGCGCGAAAATTGTTTGGCGAACACGGTTTCCTTCGTCGTTCGCGGCGCGGACAGCATTGGATTGCTGGCGGGTTTGGATTTGGAAGGCATCTGTGCGTCGAGCGGTTCGGCTTGTTCGGCGGGCTCGCTGGAGCCGTCGCATGTTATTTTGGCAATTGGCAGAAAGGATGCGGCAAATTCGCTCGTGCGTTTTTCTCTGGGCCGCGATTCGACGGCGGAAGAAGTGGATTTTGTCGGCGCCGCGTTGCCGGAAATTATCCGGCGCGCACAACTTGGCTGATTTTGTGCGAACGGATGGTGAATGACTTGTGGATACTGTGAAGAACTTTGACTTTCAAAAGTTTTCAGTTTGCATACTGTGAAGTTGTCACATTTAATAAACGAAGAAAACGCCCGAGGCAGTTGCGGTTGGTAAGTTGTTAGGCTTGTCCACAGGCCTTAATAAGAATAGAATATTTAAATAAGACTGAATTATTATATCGCGCCATGAACCTCACGATCACCAAAGAACAAATCATCGCCGGCCTCCAAGCTGTGCAGAACGTCGTCAGCACCCGCACCACGCTGCCGATTCTTTCCAACGTCCTGCTGCGTGCGGAGGACGGCAAGGTGGAGTTCACCGCCACCGACCTTGACGTGACCGTCGCCTGCACGGTCGAGGCCAAGGTGACCAAGCCAGGCGCCATCACGGTGCCGGTGAAAAAACTGTTTGGCATCGTGCGTGAGTTGACCGGCGAAATTGACATCGAGACCGACGAGAAAAATGTTACGAGCGTTCGCAGCGGCGGTTCTTTCTTTAAAATCCACGGCCTCGCCGCCGATGAATTTCCGCCGCTTCCGAAATTCAAGGACGACAAAAAAGTCGCGCTCCCGCAGGAAACCGTCAAAGCCATGTTGAAAAAAACGTCCTTCGCCGTTTCCACCGACGAATCCCGCTATGTTCTCAATGGCATTTTCATCAGCCTCAAAGATCACAAGATGACGCTCGTGGCCACCGATGGCCGCCGCCTCGCGCTCGTGGACGAGGAAGTGGACATCTCCGAAAAGAGCAGCGGCGAATTCATCGTGCCCGCCAAGGCCGTCAACGAACTAAACCGCCTGCTGCTCGACAAAGGCGACGTTGAAATCAAGTTTGGGGAAAATCAGGCTTCCTTCGCGCTCAAAGACGACAAAGGTTTTTCCGTGCTGCTCATCACGAAATTGATTGAAGGCAACTATCCGAACTACCGGCAGGTCATCCCCGGCGAACCCAAGGAACGCATCGCCCTCGGCCGCGAGGAACTCGTGCAGGCCCTGCGCCGGGCCGAGATTATGACCAGCGAGAAGGCCAATTCCGTCAAGCTCACCTTCAGCAAGAACACGCTGACCATCACCGCCAATTCGCCCGAAGTCGGCGAGGCGCGCGAGACGCTGGCCGTGAACTACAAAGGCAACGAGATCGCCATCGCCTTCAATCCGCGCTACCTGATTGACCCGCTCAACGCGCTGGCCGAGGACGAAGTGTTCATCGAACTGATTGACGAATTAAGCCCCGGCGTGCTGAAGATCAACGGCCCATTCCTCTACGTCGTCATGCCGATGCGGTTGAATTAAGTTGAGAAGCGGGGGAAACGGGGAAAAAAGTTTCAAATTTATGGATCCAGAATCCTCCGGCGGCGGGCTGCATGACGAAGAAAAAACTCTAACCATTCGGATTTTCAGCAGCTATGATGACGCAGGGCTTGCCGCAGCAAATCTTGAAGCTCACGGAATCAAGTGCTGGGTTAATGCCGATGACTGTGGGGGATGGTATACGAATCTAACGGCGGCGGCCGGTGTCCGTTTGCACGTCCGGGCTGTAGATGCCGAGGCCGCCATTGCCTTGCTGGACGCGCCGGCAACGCCCGCAGAAATTAAACAAATCGAAATAGAAGCAGCCCTTGCAACTCCGCCCAAAACCGCTCCAATAAAAAAACTCGCTTGGGGTCAAATCGGCCTCGGTATCTTCGTAGGGATAGTTATTTGTCTGCCTTACCAGTGGAAAAGCAAACCAATAACGATCACCCATTATCATTACACAGCCGATGGCAAGCGAGATGAAGGGTGGGTTTATCGCAACGAACATTTGATCGAATATTTAGAAGACCGAAATTTGGACGGGAATTGGGATCATTGGACTTACTACAAATACGGTCGCGCAATGCGTTCGGAATATGATAACAATTTCGATGGAAATGCAGACGAGTTTTGGACATTTTCGGACGATGGCCTGGACACGCTTCAAAAGGACAGGGATTTCAACGGAATTCCAGATCAACTTTGCACCTTTAAATACCGAATAATTCAAACGGAAGAGATGAAGCCCAACGGTTCAAAATTCGCCAAGGAACGTGAATTTTTTCAGCACGGCGTGTTGACAGAAATTTGGCGCGGCGGAGACAGCAACGGCAACTTCAGTGAAGTAGTGCGATACGATCCATTTTTCAATCCGATCAGCACAAACCTTCCGACGACGTTTCAGTTGCTAACGCCCACTTCCAAATAGTGCTTCCAGCGCGGGACAAAATCATTTTATCCGTCAGCCCCAGCCACTGCGTAGCTGGCTACTTTCTCACGTCGCTCCGCGCCGCCGGCGCTAAAAAACGGCCGTCATTTCCGCATCTATTTCCCCATCTGCCCGCGCGTGACGCCGAGTTGATTGAACAGTTTCAGTTCGCGCCAGAGCTGCGTGCCGGAAATTTCGCCGCGCAACAACTGCCGGTATTTCGTAATCGTCCGCGTCACTTCGTCCGCCGGTTCGTTCAGAAATTCCACGCGGAAATTCCGCACGCCCAGCGCCAGCAGCCGTGCCACAAATTCCGCGCCGGTCTGCGCCTGGGAATTGAACACGGTGTTGCGGCAGCCGGCATCGGCCTTCAACGGATGTTCCGCGCCCACGCGGTCGCGCAACTTCACGTCGTGCGTGTCGCACGGGCGGCCGCAGTCGCGATAATCCTTGCCGCTGGAAAGAAACGCGCAGAACACGCAATGCTCCATGTGAAACATTGGCATGTGCTGGTGGATCGTCACCTCAAACCAGTCCGGCGGCGCGCCCGTCAGCAACGCCTCGAGCTGCGTCACATTCAGGTCGTAACTCGCCGTCACGCGTTCGAGGCCGAACGCGTTCTTGAAATAATCCGCCGTGAGGTGGTTCGCCACGTTGAGCGAATAATCCCCGACGCGCCGCGCGTCCGCAAAAAATTTCAAGTGGTCGTAGTTGCGCACGAGATAACCGTCGGCATTGCAGGAACGGACCTGGTCGAGAATCCAGTCGTCGCCGGTTTTGAAAATGCGCGGCGGCGCGACGAAGATGCCTGGCGAGGATGGAGGATTGAGAATGGAAGAAGGAGCAGAGCAGCCGAGCGCGGCGTGAAAAAGAGTCACGGCCTCGCGATATTTTTTCGGGTCCTCGAACTCGCAATAGACCGTCGTCTCGCCGCATTGCAACGCGGCCGCGAGTTGCGCCAGATTGCGGACGAGGACGATCAATTGCGGCGTAGCAGCCGACGTGAGGCGGCTCTGACAAAAATCCCGGAGATTGATTTGAGCCGGCTCGCGTCGGTTGCTACCATCATTCAGTTCCCACCGTTTCGGCTGCGCCCGCAGCCGTTCCAGTTCGGCCACAAACTCACGGCGCAGGCGGTTCAATTCGCTCACCGGCACCAACACTTCGCCGGACAGAAAATTTTTCAATTCGCCGAGCTTGAACGGCGTGCCGCCGAGCCGGCCAAGCTGTTCGCGCAATTTTTCCGTGGAGAGCGGCAATTTTTCCGCCACCGCCAACGGCATGGTGGATTCGACCTGCGCGACGTTGCCCGTTTCATCGCGGGCAATCAGCGTCAGCGGTTTGCCCGCAAGACCGTGGACGTCGATGGCGATGGGCCGCTGAAATTTCGGCACGTCGCCCGCGAAACTCTGGCGCAAACGCTTGTCGAGTTCCGGGTCGTTCGTCTTCCACAGCTTGTCGCCAACGTGGACACGGGAAAAATCAATGTTGCCGTAGCCAAAACGCAAATTAACAAGTTGCCCGTTTCCGCTTTCCGCTTTCCGCTTTTCGATTTCGTAAATTCTTCCGCCTTCTTCCTTTTCATCCGGCCGGCCTGCGTCAAACACCACGCCGTCGCCAAGCTTCAGGGGCGCCTGTAATTGGATGGCCACGCTTTCGCTCAAAACTTTCGCCACATCGCCGAGGAACACGCCGCGTTTTTTGCCAAAGCGCGCATGAACGAGCTTTTGATTGTCATTGCCGCCGAACCAGCCGGTGAACAGCCCGCGCGAGAACGACATTTCCGTTTCGTATTTACGATTTACGATTTCGGATTGGCGCGCGGATTCATCGGCGGCGCGTAAATCGTCATTTGTATGTCGCAAATCATCCAGCGCCTTGCGATAAACTTTCGTGATGCTCGCGACGTATTCGGGCGATTTCAAGCGGCCTTCAATTTTTAGCGACGCAACGCCGGCGCGGACGAGTTCGGGCAAAACTTCCAGGCCGGACAAATCCTGCGGACTCAACAAATACCGTTTGTCGCCGAGCGGAACCTGCTGGCCGTCGGAAATCAAATCGTAAGGCATCCGGCACGCCTGCGCGCATTCGCCCCGATTCGCCGAACGGCCGCCGAGCGATTCGCTCGTCAAACATTGGCCGGAATACGCAACGCACAACGCGCCGTGGACGAAAACTTCAAGCGGGAAAAAGTTTGGAGTTCCGCCTTCAG
>DMQW01000249.1:11155-11623 GCA_003455565.1 Limisphaerales bacterium | reverse complement strand
CAGATGTGTATAAGAGACAGACCGGACGGTGGAAATGACGCGCAAGCCTTCAGCCTGCCAGTCATGCAAAGAAACGTCGCTCGTCGAACGAGGAGTTGCAGAAGTCACCGCTGCCACAACCGCATCGCCGGCATCCAGCCAAAGCACCAGCACGGGACGGATTTTGGACGCGCTGCCGTCGGTGAACGGGATTTCCGCCAACCAGATTTCACCTGGCGATGGCATCGTCGTAAAGCCCCTTGTCACCCGGAGCGTAGCTGTTCAGAAAAGCGGAGTGGTCGCGGGGCTTTTGAAGTTCCCGTTTGCGGTCAATCCACGCGGCCAGTTCCGAAAAATCTTCGGGCGGCAGTTGCTCAACCGCATTCTCAATTTCTTGAACTCTGCTCATGCTGGAAAGTTACAACTACAAAGTTTTTTCGGCAAGCGGGAACTGTTATTCCAAAATCGCCGGGTCGCCGTAGAGGGTGA
>DMQW01000249.1:5070-11035 GCA_003455565.1 Limisphaerales bacterium | reverse complement strand
CGGTGGGCTGTGGTTTTCCAGTGTAATGAAATAAAGAATCTTTTAGACGCAAGTAGTCGTGGCTTGGAAAACAGGCAGGGTGGTTGATATACTTCGCGTGTCTTGGTGATTTTATTTTACAAATTCACCACCGCCGGGTCGCCGTAGAGGGTGAAGGAGCCGGTGCGCTCGATCTTCACGTCCATGAGCTGCCCCTGATGGCGGGCGCTGCCGTCGAACAGCACGATGCGGTTGCACCGCGTGCGCCCGGTGTAGCGCGCGGCGTTTTTCTTGCTCGGCCCTTCCACCAGAATCTCCACCTGCCGCCCGATGAAACCGTCGTATTTGCGCGCGGCGATTTCATTCACCAGTTCCAGCAGGCGATGATTGCGCTCCTCGCGGATGGCCTGCGGCACCTGGTCGGGCATGTCGGCGGCGGGCGTGTCGCGGCGTTGCGAGTATTTGAAAATGTAGGCGTTGTCGAACTGCACTTCGCGCGCGAGTGAAAGTGTCAGTTCAAAGTCTTCCTCGGTCTCGCCCGGAAAGCCGACGATGATGTCCGTGGTGATGCCGATGCCCGGCTTGGCGCGGCGGAGCTTCTCGACGATGGCGAGAAAGCGTTCGCGCGTGTAGCCGCGGTGCATCAATTTCAAGATGCGGTCACTGCCGCTCTGAACGGGAAGATGCGCGCTCTCGCACAGTTTCGGCAGCCGCGCGTAAGCCTCGACGAGATCATCGCCGTAACCTTTCGGATGCGGCGAGGTGAAACGGATGCGTTCGAGTCCGTCAATCTCGTGAACGGCATCGAGCAGTTGGACGAAAGGCATTTTCTTGATTTGCCCCTCACCCGGCTTCGCCACCCTCTCCCCATCCGATGGGGAGAGGGACGGGGTGAGGGGTAGCTGCTTGCCGTAGCTCGTGACAATCTGGCCGAGCAAGGTAATTTCCCTCACGCCGCGCGCCACGAGTTCGCGACATTCGGCAACGATGTCGTCAATGGTTCGGCTGCGTTCCTCGCCGCGCGTGTAAGGCACGATGCAGAAGGTGCAGTATTGATTGCAGCCTTGCATGATGCTGACGAACGCGGACACGGAAGTCTTGGCGCTGCCGTTGAGCAGATGTTCGCGGATAGTCGCCTCGCTTTTGGCCTCGGCTTCAACGTCCACGATTTTTTCGCGTTTGCCGGCAAGCAGTTCGTCGAGGTATTCCGCCGCGCGATGAAATTTTTGCGTGCCAAGAACCAGATCCACGTCCGGCAATTTTTCGATGAGTTCCTGGCCGCGACTTTGCGCCATGCAGCCCATGTAACCGAGAATCTGATTGGGCCGATCTTTTTTCGCGGTGCCGACAAGATTTTTCATTTTGTTGATGGCCTTCTGCTCGGCAAGGTCGCGCACGCTGCAAGTGTTCAGCAAAACCACGTCGGCGGCGGACTCGGACTTGGCGAGCGAATAGCCTTTGGCCACGAGCTGCGCGGTGACGGCCTCGCTGTCGCGCTCGTTCATCTGGCATCCGTAAGTTTTGATGAAAACACTGGGCATGATTTCAGGCGGTCAGGATAGCATTGCCGGGGGCGATGAAAAGTTGAAAGGACTTGTTCGCTCATTGCAGGCCATAATTTTAGTCGTCATTCTGCGGCGTGTTTTCAAAATCCATTTCTAGCTGCGGAGCAGCGGCCGATAGTAGCCCACGGTTGTCACCCTTGTCATTACCCACATCTTTTTCATTTGAGTTGGAGGGTTTCTAAGAGTAAGTCTGAAAATTCATTCTTGCTGAGGAATTCGGCCAGTCGGCGGAGCTGGCTGCGTATCTTCGCGATAAAAATCCAGGCGGCGGCACTGGTTTCGGTGTTTTCGGAGTCGCGGACCAACCGCCGGTGACGCATGAGCCAGTCGAAGGTGCGCTCGCCGACCCACCGGCGTGGCAACCCTTTGAAGCCCACGGTGGCGTCGGAGCGTTTGCCGACCTCGACCACCAGTTTGGGGCGGAGGCCCTTGACCCATTGGGCGAATGATTCGCCCGTGTAGCCGCCATCCACCCAAAGCCGACGGAACCAGGTGAACCCCGCCCAACACCTGACCCAACAAGGCCGCCAACCGGCCCCAAGACCATGCGCGGCCGGCACCAACGCGCCGTCAGCCGCACGGAAAGTTTCAGCCGCCGCGTGAAGGGAAAATTGGGATAAACGCAGAAGCGCGGAAGAATTGTTCAATGCTTGGGGCAATCGTCGCAAAGAATCCGGCCGTGGCGGAAGCAGGACGGTCTTGGATATAATAATTGCGGGCGCGGTTGCGCTTTCGGGGAGACTTCTGAATTTCACCTGTTCCCTCATGGCTTGCGAAATGACTTTTCTAAAAATGACGGCGGGCGTCAAGAAACGTTTTTTATTTCTTCTGCAACTTCGCCTTCGTGATCGCCTGCAACTCGTCCAGTTCCGGCTGAAGTTCCGCCTTGGTCTTTTTGTCCATGCGGTCAATGAACAGCAGGCCGTTCAAATGATCCGCCTCATGCTGCACCGCGCGCGCCAGCAGGCCGCCGCAACGAAATTCAACCGGCTTGGCCTTCGCGTCCAACGCCTTCACGTCCACGGATTCTGGACGCGAAATCTCCGCGAAAATTTCCGGGAAACTCAAGCAGCCTTCGCCGCTTTTCACCGGTTCGCCCACCGGCGTCACCACCGGATTGATCAACACCAGCGGCATGATTTCGGCCACGTCCACCGGTTTGCCCTTGAGTTCCAGTGTGGACGGCCGGTCGGTGACCGCCCGCACATCAATCACCGTGAGTTGTTTCGCCACGCCAACCTGCTGCGCCGCGAGGCCGACGCCGTGCCTGTCCGCCATCGTCTCGAACATGTCGGCGATGAGTTTTTTTATTTCCGGCGTGATGCTTTCAATCTTCGCGCCCTTTTGCCGGAGCACCGGGCTGCCGTATTTAACAATTTCCAAAATCATGTTCGGCTAGATAAATGGAATGACTAATGACGAAGCGCTAATGACTAAAGAATGACGAATGAAAAATGAAACGCGCACCCTGTCATTGGGGTTTTGGAATTCTTTAGTCATTCGGATTTAGTCATTCGTCATTAAATCTTCGCAGCTATGCAACTAACGTCACCTCATCAATCCGCCGTGACGTTGAGAATTTCCAGCACGCGCTGCAACTCGTCGTCGCTGAAGAATGAAATCTCCACCGTGCCTTTGCCCTGCGCGTATTTCAAATGAACTTTCGTCCCGAACTTCTCGCGCAACTTGTCTTCCAGCCGCGAGATGTTGGAATCAATCGGTATCACGGCCACCGTTTTGCCGCCGGAAATTTTTGTGCCGCGCGCTTGCAGCTTCGCGACCAAACCTTCCGTCTGGCGCACGTTCAAGCCTTCCTTCACCACGCGTTCGGCGGCGAGCTTCTGGATTTTTTCGTCTGGCAGACCAAGAATCACCTTGGCGTGACCGACGGAAATCTGACCGTTCCGGACAAACGCCTGGACCGACACGGGCAATTTCAGCAGCCGCGTCGCATTCGCCACCGCCGCGCGGCTTTTGCCAACCTTCACCGCGATCTCTTCCTGCGTGAGTTGAAATTGTTCCGCGAGCTGCGAATAACCGAGCGCTTCTTCAATCGCGTTCAGGTTTTCGCGCTGCAAATTTTCGATGAGCGCGAGTTCCAGCACTGCCCGGTCGTCGGCCTCGCGGACGATGACGGGAATCTCCGGCAGGTTGATGAGCTGCGCCGCGCGCCAGCGACGTTCGCCCGCGATCAGTTCAAAAAATCCGCCGCGCTCGCGCACGATGAGCGGCTGCACGATGCCTTGCTCGCGGATGGAATCGGCCAGTTCGCGCAATGATTCGTCGGAAAAATCCTTGCGCGGTTGCAGCGCCGACGGACGGATGCGGTTCAACGGCACGCGCTGGACGCGCTCACGGTTGTCGGGCGCAGCGGCCACGCGCGATGGAATGGTCGGGGCGGATGCCGTTTGCGAGAGCGGCGGATTGCCGCTCATCAGTGCGCCGAGGCCACGTCCCAATGCAGGTTTTGCCATGCAACGAGATTGTCGCAGGGCAGGGAAGTTGTCAACGCGAGGCGCGTTGGAATTCAGTGCAGGGTTGAAAAATCACCGAGCGGACGCGTGAACGTCGCTTGGGCGGGATGCACGACGAGCGTGTCAGCCGTTTCTCTCACGCTACCCGAGGCTGCGGCAAACGGCAGGGCAACGATGAACACTGCCGTCCCGATGATTGTGGCCGCTAAGCAGCCCGGTCTGGCCAGCGCCAGATCGCCCACGATTTGAAGCGAATTATCCTCGGTCGCGCGACTGTTGCTGATGCCGCCAAAACCAATCAAGCCCGCGCACAAGATGGTCAATAATTTTGTTTTCATAAGATGATGCTTTTGTCAGCACAATGCGCCTAGATCGGATTATTTTCAAGCTATTTGTGTTTTCAGAAATTAAACTTTAACCTGAACCCGTGAGCAAAAAGCACGACCGCATCACGGAACTGGCCGCGCAATTTGCCGGCGACGGCGTTGACCCGCGCTACGCCGGTTACTTTGCGCTCTTCAACCGGCAGAAATTTTACGAGGCGCACGATGTCCTCGAAAATCTGTGGCTGCCCGGCCGGCACGGCGCGAACGGAAATTTTTACAAGGGATTGATCCAGCTTGCAGGCGCGTTTGTGCATCTGCAAAAAAACCGGCTGCGCCCGTCCGCCGCGCTGTTCAAGCTCGCCCGCACCAATCTGGAAAAATACCCGCGCCGCCATGAGCGGTTGGATTTGACGGCGGTGCAGGCTTTGATTGCGGACTGGTTGCAACGGTTGGAACAAAGCGAATTCACGGTCAATCCGTTGACCGCTGCAATTGTCCCGCAACTGGAACTGCAAAAATAATTTTGCCATGAGCGCAAAACGAATCGTCATCGCGGGCGGCAGCGGTTTCATCGGCACGGCGCTGGCGAAGGAATTTGCCGGACGCGGTTATGAAGTCATCGTGTTGACACGCCGGTCACGCGTGCGCCGCGATGGCGTGCGCGAAGTGGTCTGGGATGGCGAGCATTCCGGCGACTGGATTCCCTTTCTCGACGGTGCGGAGGCGGTGGTGAATCTCACGGGCCGCAGCATCAACTGCCCGCACACGCCGGAAAACTTGCGCGCGATCATCGCCTCACGCGTGAACTCGGTGAACGCTCTCGCCGCGGCGCTGGGTCAGGTCAAAACTCCGCCGCGCGTCTGGGTGCAGGCGAGCGCGGTTGGTTTTTACGGCGACACGAAAAATAATTTGTGCGATGAAAATTCTCCCGTCGGCAACGACTCTCTCGCGGGAATCTGTCGGCAGTGGGAGAACGCTTTCAACTCTGCCGTTGCGCCCAAAACGCGGCGCGTGACGTTGCGAATCGGGTTTGTGCTCGGTCGCGACGGCGGCGCGCTGCCGGTGCTGGCGCGGCTGACGAAATTATTTCTCGGCGGCGCGGTCGGCAATGGCCGGCAATTCATCAGTTGGATTCACTTGGCAGATTTGGTTCAGATGTTTGTTGCGAGCATCGAGAACGAAAATCTGGCGGGAACTTTCAACGCCGTCGCGCCGGACGCGGTCACAAACGCAGAATTCATGCGGGAACTGCGCCGGGCATTGCATCGTCCGTGGAGTCCGCCTGCGCCGGTGTTCGCGGTGAAAATCGGTTCGCGCTTGATGGGCAGCGAAGCTTCGCTGGCGCTGGTGAGCCAGTGTTGCGCGCCGAAAAAATTTCTGACGGCGGGATTTGAATTTCAATTTTCCAATCTGCGTGCGGCGCTGGAAAATCTTTATCCGCGCTGAAATTATTTCAATGCGTCGGCGATGACTTCGGCCATGTGACGCGCGCGGATGGGCGCGAGGTGTTGCACCTGATGCCGGCAGCTTGTGCCGGAAACAATCGCCGTGGTTCCGTAAGGCTGGTGTTTAAGCTGTTCCATCAACGGTTCGGCAATCTTAAGCGAGAGTTCGTATTTCG